>JBDTUL010000557.1:0-4371 GCA_040007735.1 Gammaproteobacteria bacterium
CGCCCGCGAAGGCCTGATCACCCAGGCGCTCGAATCACTCGAGAACAACTTGGGACAGGCGGCCCAAATTGCCGGCACCGAGTCGCGGCAGAAGCGCAGTGAGAAGAATGAAGCCACTCCTGAGGAACTGCTCGCCGAGCTGAGCGAGCTGCGCCGCGCATGGCAGTTGGCCTAGGCGGGGCAGCCTGGAAGCAGTTCCACCGGTGCAACTGGCACTGAGGGCGCCAACGGCCCTAACAGCCCCAACGGCTCTAACGACTCCAACGGAGCCAACGGCGCAGGCAATGACATCGGCGCCCCCAACGGCAACGTCGGTGGCTACGCGCGTCACTTCATTGAAGGCGATCGCGGTCGTTTGAATCAATGGAACCCGCCTCTCGCCGCAAACGCGACACGCCCGGAAGAAACCGCAGAATTCCGCCGACAGGCCGAAGAGATCGGCAAACGGCTGCGAGATGTGCTCAACCGAACACCACAGAACGCGCTCGCGCCGGCTGACATCAGCGCGCTGCGCCAGCTCGCCACACGCCTGCGCCGATCCGGCAGCGACCCCATGAACTCCGAGTACGGCCGCATGATGGGCCTCGTCGACCAACTCGAGCTCGCCGCGCTGAACGCGTCAGAAAAGAACCGCGCCAACGTCACCACGCGCGCGACCCACCCTGCCGCCGACACGCCCGAGTATCGGGAAACCGTCGCGGAGTACTATTGTCGTCTCGGCGGCACAAAATAAACCAGTCTCGCGCGCAGCGGCGCGTCTCGCTTACCAACGGCAGGGAACAGCATGGGTTTTCAATCACGGCGTCGATTCGTCACGCGCACGGCGGCGCTGGCCGCCTTGCCGCTCATCGGTACGCACACCTACGGCGCGGGCGCGCACGGCTCGAAACGAAAACTCGGCTTCGCACTGTGCGGCCTCGGCGGCCTGAGCGAAAACCAGATCGCACCCGCCCTTGCGAAGACCGAGCACTGCCGCCTCGCCGGCATCGTCACAGACACTGCCGCGAAAGCCCAGAAGTGGAAAGCTCAATACGGCATTCCGGATCGAAGCATCTACACCTACGACACCATGGCGAAGATGGCGAACAACCCGGACATCGACGTCGTCTACATCGTCACTCCGAATGCACTTCACGCGGAACAGACCGACATCGCGGCGAAGGCCGGAAACCACGTCTTCTGCGAGAAACCGATGGAAGTGTCGGTGGCGAAGTGCCAGCAGATGATCGACGCCTGCAAGGCGGCCAAACGCAAGCTGGGGGTGGCATACCGCTGCCAGTTCGACCCGAATCATCTCGAATGCATTCGCCTCGCACGCACCAAAGAGTTTGGCGACATTCGAATCATCGAAGCCGCCTTCGGTTTCCCGATCGGCGATGCAGGCCAGTGGCGCCTGACACGCGCGCTGTCCGGAGGCGGAGCGCTGATGGATGTGGGCATCTACGCGCTGCAAGCCACGCGCTATCTGACGGGTGAAGAGCCGGCCGCAGTCACCGCATTCGAAACGAAGACAGACCCGGTGAAGTTCGCAGAGGTAGACGAATCCATCGGTTGGCAGGCGCGCTTCCCAAGCGGGGTGCTCGCCAACTGCAGCACGTCCTACGAAGCGGCGATGCTGAATCGGTTCCGCGTGCATGCGGAGCGCGGCTGGTTCGGGCTCGAGCCGGCATTCAACTACAGCGGCAATCGAGGCGGCCGCAGCGACGGCAGGGAAATCGCCCTG
The DNA here is from genome assembly GCA_040007735.1 of Gammaproteobacteria bacterium. GTDB lineage: Bacteria > Pseudomonadota > Gammaproteobacteria > Steroidobacterales > Steroidobacteraceae > JADGHX01. Next base: position 1,724 of record JBDTUL010000557.1, read on the forward strand.
CCCTCCATCGACCTGTTCGCAGCGGAGATGGACGATTTCGCGCGCTGCATCCTCGAGGACCGCGAGAGCATCGTTTCCGGGGCCGAAGGCCTCAGAGACGTGAAGATCATGATGGCGATCTACGAATCCGCGAAAACGGGGCGCGCCGTAAACCTGGCCTAGCTGTCGACAGGCAACCTTGCTGTGCCCCCCAGTTTGAATACGAGAATGCGCGAACAGTTGGGTGCGTCGTCGTCACCGTCCACGCGCGCTCCGGCGACCACCGCGATGTATTGCTCGCCGTCCACGAGGTAGGACACGGCGCCCGCAATGACGCCCGCCTGTGTCGGCATGCTCCACAACCGCTCACCGTTCTCGGCACGGTATGCGACGAACTCCTGGTTCCGGGAATTGCCCTGAAACACCAACCCGCCCGCCGTCGAAAGCGTGCCACCGCCGCTCCCGCCTTCAAAAACAACCTTCCAGATTTCTTGCTGACTTACCGGGTCCCACGCCAGCAGCATGCCGCCCGTGACGCGCCTGGAATCGCCCGGCTTGCTGTACAACGCAGGAATGTAGGCCAGGCCCGTCTGCGGATTGAACGACATCGGATGCCAGCTGTGAGCCCCATCCGGCGTCGGAATAGCGCCTGGCACAAAGGGCTTTGCGGAAATCAGCTTGCCCGTGTCTGCATTGACTACGTAGAAGTAGCCGTTGTTCGAGGCCTGCATGGCAACGTGGCGCTGCTTACCGCCGATGTATAGATCCGCGATGGTGATCTGCTGTGTGCCACTGTAGTTCCGGCTTTCGCGCGGCTTCATCTGGTAGTGCCACGCGTACTCTCCTGTGTCGGGGTACAGCGCTACCATCGACGAGAGATAGAGATTCTGGTGGTTGTCGGAGCTGCGAACCTCGGCCCCAAGCGTCCCGTTTCCCGTGCCGACGATGACCAGATCAGCGACCGGGTCGTACGTGATGGCATCCGCCGGGCTGCCGCCTCCACCCGTCTTCCACCATTCACGGCGCCAGGTCCTGGCGGCGAGTTCCATCTGCTCGTTCTCGAAGCCGTCCCTGGGATTGCCTGGAACGATGTACCAGCGCCAATCCAGCTTGCCGGTTTCCGCATCGTAGGCTGAAATGTAGCCGCGCTGGCCGGAGTGCGATCCGGCCTGGCCGATGAACACCCTGCCGTCGGCGATGCGGGGCGCGCCGGTGATCGAATAGGTTTGCGACGTTTCGGTAGTTTGGGTTTCCCACACAGCCTTGCCGGTGCTCGCATCGATCGCGATCAAACGGCCATCGAGCGTGCCGAGGTAAATCTTGCCGTTCCAGGCGGCGACACCGCGGTTCACCACGTCGCAGCAGGCGTTGCCGCCCCACTCGCCTGACACTTTTGGATCGTATTTCCAGCGTTCCCTGCCCGTCCTCGCGTCGTACGCGTAAACCTTGCTCCACGCCGTGGAGACGTACATAACGCCGTCAATGACGATGGGCGTGGACTGCTGTTCTCGATGCGTATCGAAGTCTCCGTACCACGCGAGCCCCAGCTGAGCGACGTTCTCTGTGAAGATTTTCGTGAGGGGGCTGAACCGCTGCTCGCCGTAATTGCGGCCGGTGGTCATCCACTGGCTCGAATTGTCGTCCGGCGCCGACAGACGTTTCGCGTTTACATTCGCGTAGACCGGCGCGGTACGCACCGGAGGCTTTGTTTCAGCCGCCTTCCGCTCTGGCGAAGGGCCACACGCCGACACGAACAGCGCCACAGCCCATGCGAGAGCGGCACGCGAAGTGCGCATCTAACCCTCCGTGATAGGACGCCGTATTCTGCGGGGGCACTTCGCAACGCTCTAGCAGAGAAAGAACTACGAGCGACAGGTGGTCGCAGGCGTGTCGCAAATTGGCGATTGTGTCGGCTCCAACTAACACTGACGCCGACTCAAAGATCAGCGCAGGCGCCGACTCAAAATTTGTGATCCCAACCGCCTCGATTGTGACCGAGATTGCCGGCGTCCAAGTCTGTGGATTTAAGGCTGCCAGCCCTGCGCGCGCAACAATTCCCTCCCAGCCGCCCGGCGATTGAGGGCTTCTTATCCGGCCTTGAGCGACTCGATAATGCTCTTACGAACCGCCGCATCCTCGACCCCTTTAAAGGGCTTCATATTGTTGTTAGGAACAACCTCCTCAGGATTAGCAATGAATCGATCCAGCGTGGCCTCATCCCAGGTGACGCCAGAACTCTTCATTGCCTGCGAGTAGTTCGCGTAACCAGACCGAGTGCCCGCTTTGGCACCGACGATCTTAGAAAGCGAAGGGCCGAGCCGATTGTCACCGTCCTTGGCGGAATGGCACGTGCGGCAATTGTTGTTGAAGGCGGCGGCGCCGCTCGCACCTGAGCTCGCTGCCGCAGCGGGCTCAGCCGCCTGCGCTGAAAGCGCGAGGCCTGCAGTGACTGCCACGCCAATCAGGTTATTCGCAATTCGGATAGAGGTTCGCATGACGGGAAATCCCTCTGGAGTTGCTTCTCTGCAGAGCAACGCCGAAACCCGCCGTGGGTTCCGCCGCCGGAGGGTGAGACGTTTTTGCCGCCCGGCGATTGATGGCTTCCGGAAGACGTCGGAACTAAGAGCCCAATCGCCGGGCGGCTGGGAGCGGCCCTCTGCGACGCGGCC
>JBDTUL010000558.1:0-4367 GCA_040007735.1 Gammaproteobacteria bacterium
ACCTGCCTTGGCGACCATGAGTGCAACTCACGAGTTCTGGATCGCTACGGGGTGAAAAGAAAAGGGCTGCATGACCCACGCTCGCTGGAGGACCGAACGCTAACGGCACGCAGCCCATGAGTACGCCGCAGACGAGTACGCGAGGACATCAGGCCATCCCCATCGTCTTGCCCCGGCGCAGGACTCCTACGACAACCCCTTCGATGAGCAATTGCTGCTGTTTCAGATCCACCCGCAGCGGCTCGAATTCTTCGTTTTCCGGCAGCAGCCAGACGACTGACCCTTCCTGCTTGTAACGCTTCACGGTGACTTCATTCTCCAGGCGCGCCACCACGATCTGCCGGCTGCGCACCTCGGGCGTGCGATGCACGGCGACCAGGTCGCCATCGAGAATGCCGGCGTTCTTCATGCTCATGCCGGTGACCTTGAGCAGGTAATGCGGCTGCGGCTGGAAGAGCGCGGGGTCGATCTGGAAACGCGCCTCGATGTGCTCTTCGGACATGATGGGACGACCCGCGGCGACACGACCGATGAGCGGCAGGCCCATCTGCTCCCGCATGGTATCCATGAGCCGAATGCCGCGAGAGGTGCCCGGCAAGAGCGAAATGACGCCCTTGCGCGCCAGCGCCCGCAAATGCTCTTCGGCGGCGTTGGCGGACCTGAACCCCAGCTCACGCGCGATTTCCACGCGGGTGGGCGGCATTCCGGTATCGCTGATGAAGCGCTGGATAAGACGCAAAATCTGGGTCTGGCGCGGTGTCAGGTCGGACATGGCTTACCTGTTTGTTTATACAGTAACTGTGATTATATCCAGATCGGGTCCGGGAGCAAGCCCCTTCACCCTGCCCGCACGCTTTCCCTTCCGTGTCAGGTCCTGTCCTTTGATTCCGTTGCGCAGGCTCCACGAAAAAACATCGCGGCCTGCCGGAAAGTGCGCGCATCGACCGGCCGTCTTCCTTCAACGCATCGCGTCTTCACAGCGTGCGAGTCCAGTTCGTTTGCGCAGAGCCCATCGACCTGCCATCGCAGGTCACGTGCTCACGTAAGACGAACTTCCCTTCACCACTCGAGACACGCAACCGCTGAACCCGAGAACACAAGCCAACGAATGCATGCAATCATCTTGGTGCACGCGACGAAGGTCGAGTGCAAATGAATTTTCGTTCATCGCTTCAGTAGAAATTCTTTCACTTGTTTGGCGAAACTTTCCGATGCTCCTTACACTGCACGCGACGGCGCGTGCTACTGTCGCGGCGCACCGACAAAAGCGCTGCTAAGTAGTTGCATTTACGTGGCAAATTTGATGCAGTTGCGCCGCTGCGAATGGCGGAACGTCGCTTGCGTCCGCCACGCAACCGTTTCAGGGAAACTTCCCGAATCAACAACCCAGAAGGGGACGTTTATGAAGAGCGCGATCGTTGTGAAGGTGGCTGCTGCGGCAGTCTTTGTAGTTGGACTCGCTGGTTGTCAGGATCTGAAGCCTCTGCAGGCGGACATCGCGGATCTGAAGTCACAGGTGAGCAAGCTGCAGAGCGATGTGTCGGCGACGAAGTCGTCCGCCGATTCGGCCGCGAGTGCTGCCCAGTCCGCCAGCCAGGCGGCCAGCGGTGCGCAGAGCACGGCGAACCAGGCCCTGGCCGCGGCGCAAGCCAGCCAGAGCTGCTGTGATGCCACCAATGAGAAGATCGACCGGATGTTCCGTCGCTCTGTCTCGAAGTAAGAGCCAACGCTCTTTGGAAAATGCCGCGCCCAGTGCGCGGCATTTTCATTTGTTGATTGGAAAAAAGTCGCCTGCGGCGCTTTTTTCAGACATTGGCTTCGTTTCCGGCGGCAAAAAGCGTGGTTTTTGCCGCCTGGCTTTGCGCGTAGCTACGCCCGGGCGGTCCGCGTAAGGGGCAGAATTCAGTAGCGGATTAGCGCCGAACCCCACGTAAACCCGCCACCGAACGCTTCCAGCAGCAGCAGGTGACCGGGCTTGATACGCCCGTCGCGAACCGCGACATCCAGCGCCAGGGGCACGGAGGCGGCCGAGGTGTTGCCGTGGTGGGCCACGGTGCAGATTACCCGCTCTATAGGCAGATCGAGCTTGCGCGCCGTCGCCTGAATGATGCGGATGTTGGCCTGGTGAGGCACCAGCCAGTCGATGGAAGACTTATCCATGCCATTGGCGGCCAGCGCTTCTTCCACGGCACGACCCAGCTGGGTAACCGCCACCTTGAAGACTTCGTTTCCGACCATGGTAATGGTCATGCGCGGCTCGGCTGGCCCGAACCCCGCAGACACGCCGGATTTGCAGCAAAGCAGGTCTGCATAGCTGCCGTCAGCATGCAGGTGCGTGGAGAGAATTCCAGGCTCCTCTGACGGCTTCAACACCACGGCGCCCGCGCCGTCCGCGAAAATGACGGCGGTCGAGCGATCTTTCCAATCCGTAATGCGAGAGAGCGTTTCAGCGCCCACCACGAGCGCGCACTTCGCCTCGCCCGCCTTGATGTATTTGTCCGCGATAGACAGCGCGTACATGAACCCGCTGCATGCGGTTTCCACGCTGAATGCCGGGCCGCCGCGCGCACCGAGCCGCTGCTGAAGCAGCACGCCGCAGTTGGGAAACACGTAATCAGGGGTCGTGGTGCCGAACGCGATGAAATCGACTTCGGTGGGGCTGACATTCGCCATGTCGAGTGCGCGGCGCGCCGCGCGCTCGGCCAGATCGACGGTGGTTTCGCCTTCGGCCGCGATGTGGCGGCGTTCGATGCCGGTGCGATCCCGAATCCATTCGTCGGTGGTGTCCACCATTTTCTCGAGATCGAAGTTCGTGAGAACTTTCTCGGGCAGGTGGCCGCCCGTGCCGACGATTCGCGAATACATCAGGACCTCTGTACCTCGAGCGCCTGTGCGATATGCGCCGTAAGACCGCGGCGTGCGGCCAGCGCGGCGAGCCCGATGGCTCTGGAAAACGCGATGCTATCTGCGCCGCCGTGGCTTTTTACCACGAGACCGCTCAGCCCCACCATGCACGCACCGTTGAATCTGCGCGGATCGAGACTTGCGGCTGCTCTCTTGAGTACCGGCCGGGCGATAAGTGCCGCCACCTTGCTGAAAAAACTGGACGTGAATTCCTGGCGCAGGCGGTTCGCAATGAGGTGCGCTGCGCCCTCCATCGTCTTGAGTGCCACGTTGCCCGTGAACCCGTCGGTCACCACCACATCCACGTCACCCGTGAAGATGTCGCCGCCTTCGACGAACCCGATGTAGTTGAGACCGCTCGCGCCGAGCAAAGCATGCGCGGCCTGCACGATCTCGTGGCCCTTCATGTCTTCCTCGCCGATGTTCAGCAGCCCCACCCGGGGCCGCTCGAAGCCATAGACGTCGCGCGCAACGATGGAACCCATGGAGGCAAACTGCAGCAGCTGCTCGGGCGATGCCTTGGTGTTGGCACCCAGGTCGAGCATGTGCGTGTGGCCGCTGGCAGAGGGAATAGCCGACATGATGGCCGCGCGCTCGACACCTGGCAGGGTCTTCAGGACGAAGTGGGACATGGCAGTCAACGCGCCAGTGTTCCCGGCGCTGACGCAGGCTGAGGCCCGCCCCGTCTTCACCAGATCGATGGAGACACGCATGGACGACTGTTTCTTGCGCCGGATGGCTTCGCGCGGCGAGTCGGCCATCGCCACGACCTCCGCCGCCGGCACTATCTCGACGCGCTGTCGCATCGACGGCGGAAAGCCCGTGCGTAGCGCTTCTTCGATGACCGCAGGGGCGCCCACGACGAGCGCGCGAAACTCGCTGTCCTCACGCAAAGCATGAGCGACGCCCGCGACATAGTCATGCGGCTGGCGGTCGCCGCTCATGACGTCGATAGCTATGGACTGCACGCGAGAGAGAACCCGCGGCGGGGCTTAGAGCGCTTCGCGAATGGCGATGTGCTTACTGCGCTTCGTCGGCATCGGCGGGCTTTTCGATGACCCGCTTGCCGCGATAGAACCCGTCTGGCGTCACGCAGTGGCGCAGGTGTGTCTCACCCGACTGGGGGTCGATCGACAGGGCGGGCTTGGCCAGCCCGTCATGCGAACGATGCATGCCGCGCTTCGACGGGGTCTTGCGGCTTTTCTGAACGGCCATTGCGAATTCTCCAGGGCGTAACTTTTAATCGCGTTTCAACAGCTCGCCCAGCTGTGCAAACGGTCTCTGCGTATCCGGCGCCGGCGCATCGGGGTCTGTGTCCGGCTCAACATTCGATTCCAAACTCGCCCACTTCTCGTCCGCACAGCTCGTGTCTTCATGCAGAGGCACGATCGGCAACGTCAGAAGCAGCTCTTCCTCGACCAGGTCCCGCACCCGGATGCGATTCTCGGGCGCGTGCACCGTTT
>JBDTUL010000559.1:0-4361 GCA_040007735.1 Gammaproteobacteria bacterium
ATCGCCGCCGTTCGCGATGGCATTGCTGTCGCCCGATCGCTACGCAGGTCGGTAGTCGAAGCCGCCAGCGCGCTCCGCACTGGCCGTTGTCGATGCGAACGCCGGCGGCCCCTCCCGGAGAGTTGGGTTCCAGCTCGTGCCGCTACCCGGTTGACCGAAATCGACCGAAAAGACTGTGCCGGCACGGGATTCGAACGGGACCAACGGTTTACAACTCGACGGTGGTGATCCGCATGCCCGCACCGCGAACGTGTGGCGAACGTCCGGGACGGGCTAACAACGACAGTCGGACCGGTCCCTTGCACGCGATGACGCTCTAGGCGCTGCATCGCCGCAGGTCACGGTGGCGCAACTCCGGGGCCGAACCGGTCAAGCTTCAGTTTGTGACTCAGTGCAACGAAGCGGGGCTCTTTGCGCAAACTGGCCAATCGCGGGTCGTCCTTCAGAAAGGTGAGTCGGGTATCGTGGGTGAGATAAGCGCGGTCGAGTGCATCGAGCGCGCTTTCCACGTCACCGAGTGCCGCATGCACGGCAGCGAGCGATGAAGGCGGCACGTAGCTTGACTTCGAGCGGGCGAGCAGTTCCACGAGAATCGCGTGTGCCTCCTCCCCGTGTCCGAGGCGTGCAAGGTAGATGGCCAGCAAAGCGGTGGGTCGCGAACTGCCGTCCGCGAGCAGAACCGCGTTGCGAAACTCGGGAATGGCCTTCTCGGGCTGTCGACTCACAAGGTGCAGCAGACCCTGCACGCAGTGGGCAAGCCAGAACGTGGGGGCAATATCCATGGCGCGATTCAACCGCGCGCGAGCCTCGTCCAAGCGGCCGGCTTCAAGCAAGTACGCAGCCTCGAGCGTGTTGAGCACGGGCGACATCGGATCGAGTTCGCGCGCCGTCCGCATCTGCGCAAAACCTTCATCGGGCCGGTCCTGGTTTAACAACAGACTGGCCAGGCCGAAGTGCGCCATCGCGATGTTCGGATTGAGGGTCAGCGCCCGCCGGAACGCGTGCTCGGCTCCCACCCAATCGAAGTCGAACCAGTAGAGCCTGAAAGCTTCCTCTGTGCGGGCTTCGGCCAAGTTCGGAACCAGGGCGAGTGCACGCAGGATGGCGACCGCAGCCGGCTCGAACACTTCCGAAGGCCGTGCGTCGGCACCAAAGAGAGTGCGCCGGTAGGTTTCGGCCAGGCCGACCCAGGCCAGGGCATAACCGGGGTCGATTTCGAGCGCCTGGTTGTACATCACGATGCTCTTGCGCAGGCCATCCGCGCGCATGCCTTGCGCGTGTCGGGCCGCCGCAAGGTAGAGTTGATAGGCGTCGATGCTACGAGTGCCCCCTACATCCGCCAGCACTTGGCGCTGACCTGCCCGGCTTTCAAGGCTTGGCGTCAGGACCTGCGCCACGCGCGCCGAGATCTTGTCCTGCACCTCGAAGACGCCGGTGAATTTTTCGTCGAAGCTCCCGCTCCACGCTGCGCCACCGTCGGCGGTACGAAGCAACCGCGCGGTTACTCGCAATTGCTCGCCCCGCCGCTGCAGCGAGCCATCGACAATCCAGGCCACATCGAGGTCGCGCGCTGCACGCATCGGGTCCTGGTCCGCGCCTGAGTAGCGGCGGACCGATCCGATTGAGCGAACGACCAGCCCGGGCACCGTAGACAGACGCGCAATCAAGCTGTCTGCCATGCCCACTTCCAAGAGCTCGTCGCGGCCCTCGCCCATAAGGGGTTTGAAAGGCAGCACGGCGAGTGTGAAGCGTTGTGTTGTGCCACCAGCGGTTCGCGCGCGGCGTGAGAGCCACAACGCCATGCCACCCATGCTCGTCGCCGCTGCGCCCCCCAGCAATGCCAGGCCCAGCAAGCGCCGCCGCCCCGATCCTCGCGTGGCGGGCGCGCTCATGGGGACGTCGCCTGCCGCCTGTGACGCGGGTTGCGGCAGCGGCGCTGCGATGGCTTGCGTCCGAATCTCGGGCACGGCTTGATCCGGCAGGATCGTCACCGTGGCGACAAATCGGAAGCCCCGGCGCGGGATGGTCTGGATGTAACGGCTGCCGACGGCGTCATCAGCCAAGGCTCGTCTTAGGCCGGAGACAACTTGACTGAGACTGTTTTCATCGACCACCAGACCCGGCCACAGTGCCAGCATCAGGGTGTCCTTGTCGAGCAGATTGCCGGCATTTTCGACGAAGAGCTGCAAGGCGGTGAACAGCCGCGGCGTGAGGTTGAGCATCTCACCGTCAGCGCGTCGCAGGCGCTGCTGCGCCGGCTCCAGCACAAAGTCACCGAACGCATAGCGATGCGAAACCGACATGGGCTCGACCACAGCCTTTTTCAGAAATCCTTCAGACATGGCACACGACTTTCTACCCGCATTCCGGCCATCGTGACGCTGTCGCTGGTGCGTTTCGCTAGCATTGAAACGTGTGAGAGCACATCATGGAACTTAGTCGAATCAAAGGCAAGTTCGCCCCCGCGCTGGCGTTGGTCGTCGGCTTTGCGGTCTCTGGTTGTGGCGGCGGGGGCGGCGACAGTCCGCCCGCTGCTCCCGCGCTCGATGCCGACGGCTGCACCGTGGCACCCGCTGCGCCGATCGACACCCCGGTCTGTCGTGGCAAGGCAAACTTCCACGACCGAACCCTCACCGGGCTCGGTGGTAATGGCCGGGCCTGTTCCGACTGCCACATGGATTCCGAGAATTTCCAGCTGTCCCCGGCGGCGGCGAAAGCAAGGTTCGCGCGAATGATCATCACAGGTATCGACGACCCATTATTTCGCCCGATCGATGCCAACGACTTCCGGATCAACGGCATGGCCGCGCGCGACTTCACGAGCCTCACCGAGGACGGCCTGGTGCGCGTCCCGATCCCGCTGCCATCGAACATCAAGCTCCTTGATTGCGGGACGGCAGTTCCGTGCCCGGCATCGGCCATGCCGACCAGCGAGACCGTCGCCGACGTTTGGCGTTCGGTGCCCTCGATCCTGGATGTCAACATCACGGGACCCGATGGCGTTGCTCCCAGCTGGCTACGTGGCCCGAATTCGAGTGGCGGCTACCAACTCGACGGCCGTATCGACACACTGCAGAACCAGGCGTCGAGCGCATTGCACGACCATGCGGGCACCACGGCTGATGCGCCGTCTCGCTTTTTGGACGACCTCGCCGCATTTCAGAACACCCAATTTTCATCGGCAAGCGTGAAGACCCTCGCAGGCGCCGTGGCAATGGGCACGAGCCCACTGCCCGATCCCGATCCGGTGCTAAGCGCGGAGGAAACGGCGGGCAAGGCGGTCTTCAATCGCGCTTGCGGCCAGTGCCACGGGAACCTCGGCGCCCATCCGAGCAGCAGCACGCCGATTGTGCAAGGCACCCAAGGCACGCCCACGGCGCTGGTTCGGTACCATGACATTGCGACAGCGTGCCCGAGACCGGTCGACAACGTTGTTCCACCACGCTTTTCGTTCGCGCCGTGCAGCGCGAGCCAGATGAGGACCGTGCGCACTTACGAGATCACCAACAGCGGCGTTACGCCGAGCGGCACGCCGTGCGGTGGCGCAGCTCCACAGCCGGCGTGCGTCACCCGGCTCACGACGTCCGATCCGGGACGCCTCCTCCTCACCGGATATCCCGCCGCCGGCGGGCCCGGTGACATCCAGCACATGGACATTCCCAATCTGCGCGGAATCGGCCGCACGGCACCTTACTTCATCAACAACACCGCGGCCACGCTCGAAGAAGTGCTCGAGCATTACAAGCAGTTCTTCATACGCGTGCAGATCCAGAACCCGGCAGCACCGCTTCTCACCACGCAGCCGGGCGTGACACCGCCAGTCATCGATCGCCCCTTCACCGATGCCGAAGTGCCGGCGCTCCTCGCTTATCTGCGCAAGCTCTAGTTCAAGGTGAGCTCGTTGCAAATAACTCGATCTGACAAGGGAGGCGTCGCCCTGCGCTTGCCCACGAATCAGGTCACTTGCGCGCCACAGCCGTTGTCGGAGCGCATCCGGCAAGCACGCCGATAGCGGCACCGCAGGCGGGGCGCGCTTACCCGCCGATCACCGACGATCGACAGGAAGACTCGCAATCAGCCTCGTAGACCTCGACGACTATCACCTCACCGTCCCGAACCCGGCCGCTGGCTTGCGCCGGGTCATCACGCGCTGCCGCCCACGTCGGCATGGATGTCGCGGCACAGCCGGCATCGACCTATCCAGGAGGCTTCGCGGGTCGCCGGTTACGATCGGGTTACATCGCAGAGGGAAAGGGTACGGCAGCGCACGCCATTCCCTTGCAGAGATTGGTGCCGGCACCAGGATTCGAACCCGGGACCAACGGTTTACAAAACCGCTGCTCTACCAGCTGAGCTATGCC
>JBDTUL010000560.1:0-4356 GCA_040007735.1 Gammaproteobacteria bacterium
AATGCAACGTTCGCGCTACTATTAGCGGCATTTGACGCTCCTTCCCGGCGCGCGCCTCGGGCCGTACGAGATCCTCGCCCTGCTCGGCGTGGGCGGCATGGGTGAGGTGTACCGCGCACGCGACACCAAGCTCGGGCGCGATGTGGCGCTCAAGGTCCTGCTAGACGCGGTCGCCTCCGATCCCGAGCGCATCGCCCGATTCAGCCGTGAGGCGCAGGTCCTCGCCTCCCTGAACCATCCGAACATCGGCGGCATCTACGGCCTCGAAGACGCGAACGGCGTCACCGGCCTCGTCCTCGAGCTCGTCGAAGGCCCGACACTGGCCGACCGGATTGCGCACGGAGCCATTCCGCTCGCCGAAGCCATCCCGATTGCGCGCCAAATCGCCGACGCGCTGGTGGCCGCGCATGAGCAAGGCATCATTCACCGGGATTTGAAGCCCGCTAACATCAACGTGCGGAACGATGGCACGGTGAAAGTGCTCGATTTTGGGCTCGCCAAGGCGTTGGGGCCGGCGAGCGCCGTCGGTGGGAGTGGCGCCGGGTCGCCGACGATCACCACACCGGCGATGACGCAAATGGGCGTCATTCTGGGGACGGCCGCCTACATGAGCCCCGAGCAGGCGAAAGGCCGCGGCGCGGACAAACGCAGCGACGTCTGGGCCTTCGGCTGCGTGCTCTACGAGATGCTCACCGGGAGGCGCGCGTTCCAGGGCGAGGACGTCTCCGATACGCTCGCCTCGGTGCTCAAGAGCGATCCCGACTGGAACGCGCTGCCGTCGACCCTGCCGGGGTCGATCCGCTCGCTGATCGAAGGGAGCCTGAAGAAAGACCGACGCGAGCGGATCGGCGACGTGTCGACGGCACTCTTCGTCTTAAATCACCCGCAAGCGGGGTCGACCGCCGCGCCGGTTAGCCAACCTTCACCACAGGCTTTGTGGAGACGCGCGGTTTTCTTCGTGGTCGGTGTGGCGATCGGCGTCGCGGCGGCCACTGGCGTGTGGAAGCTGAAGCCGTCACCCGCCGTTCCCGTGACTCGGTTTGCGTTCACGCTGCCACAAGGACAGCAGGTCACGCTACAGCGACAAGCCCTTGCTATTGCCCCAGACGGCACCCGTATCGCTTACGCAGCGGACGGCCGGCTGTATCTCCGCGCGATGTCGGAGCTCGAGGCCAGGGCGATACCGGAAACAGATGGAGCAGTGGCCCCGGTCTTTTCACCCGATGGGCAATCGCTGGTGTTCTTCTCGGTGCCCGATTCCGCGCTCAAACGAATTGCTGTCAGTGGCGGCGTGCCCACGAAGATCTGCCAGTCACAGGTACCGACCGGCATGAGCTGGGGCAGCGACGGCATCCTGTTCGCGGTGCCCGGCCAAGGCATCATGCGGGTCTCCCCGAATGGGGGAAATCCAGAAATGCTCGTCGCCATGAACGGCTCGGAGGGTTATGTGAATGATCCTCAAATCCTGCCAGGCGACGGCGCGCTACTGTTCACGGTCGCGCCGGGAGCGGCCGCGGCAGGGGGCGACCAGTGGGCCAACGCGCGCACGCTCGTGCAGTCGCTCAAAACGGGGGAACGGAAGACGCTGATCGAGGGAGGAGCCGATGCCCGGTACGTACCGACCGGCCACCTGGTGTATGTGCGTGGCGGTACGCTGTTCGCCTTGCCCTTCAATCTCGCGACGCTCACAGTCACGGGCGGCGCGGTGTCGGTCGTCGAAGGTGTGCGACGCGTCACAGCCGGGACGGCCGGCACCGCTCACTTCGCGTTTTCCAACTCAGGTTCTCTGGCGTATCTGCCCGGTCCGGCATCGGGCCCGCAGCAGGCCCTGTTCCTCTTCGATCGCAAGGGTGGGATGGACACGCTGAACCTGCCTCCCGGTTCGTACGGGTATCCTCGTGTCTCGCCCGACGGCACGCGGCTCGCCTTTGAAACAACCGATCGAAAAGGGACAGCCGTTTCGATCTACGAGCTGTCTGGCGCGAGCTCGGTCCGTCGGCTCACCTTTGACAGTAACAATCGGTTCCCTATCTGGTCGGCGGACGGCCATCGCATCACCTTCCAATCGGATCGCGAAGGCGATCATGGCCTGTTCTGGCAATCGGTCGACGGCGGCGCAGCCCAACGCTTGACCAAACCCGACCCCGGCACCTCGCATGTGCCCGAGTCCTGGTCGCCAGCGGGCGAAACTTTGTTGTTCAGCGCAACGAAGGGTTTGGCAACGTCGCTGTGGACACTTTCAGTTCCCGATCGCAAGACGTTGCGGTTCGACGACATACAATCGAGTGGGACTCCTACTGACGCCGCGTTTTCACCTGACGGTCGCTGGGTGGCTTATCAAACAGCGGAACCAGGCGAAACGGAAGGGACCACCTATGTGCAGTCGTTCCCGCCCAGCGGCACGAAGCACGAGATCGCCCGAGGCGGGCGGCCGCTGTGGTCGCGCGACGGTAAGGAGCTATTTTATATACCCTCGCCGACCCAGTTCATGGCGGTGACCGTGAGGACGGAACCCAACTGGTCGGTCGCGGGTCCCGTTGCGGTGCCTCGAGGCTTCGGCGCGTCCAGTCCTGCGACGCCGCGTACATTCGACATTCTGCCGGACGGCCGATTCGTGGGAATCGGAACGGTCGGCCAGGATCGAAACGGCTCCGGACCGGCGCAAATTCAGGTCGTGCTGAACTGGTTTGAGGAGCTGAAGGTACGCGTGCCGACGAAGTAGCCGTGCGCTGACCGCAGCGTTGAGCGCGCATTTCAGCCGGCCCGTCGGGGTAAGTAATGATCGACGGCGCAGTGGCGACTGACCCGTCCGGGCCGGAAGATAAATATTCGCGACTGATCAGGACCTATCGTGCCGGGATACGCAGCACCGAGCGCGGTGTTATACAGTTCGCACTAATCCGCGTCCGCCCGCGCCGCATCTCACGAGTTGTTGTGACGGCGCACTCCGATAGTTTGCGACGCAGCCCGTCTGGCGCTATGCTGCGGAGCCTCGCAGGGTCGCGCCGCGATATGCCGGTCAATCGACTATAGGTAGGCGTCTCAACATGGTCGACGTCGTGACTCTTTTGCGCCGAGACGAGGTTATATGCATTTCCGTGTTCTGGCGACATTCACCTGTCTCAGCGCGGCTATGTTTGCGGGCGTGAATGTCGCGGCAGAACGGCCTGCGAGGCAGGCGACGGCCCGGTCCGCAAGCGCTCGATCGGTGCCACGAACGTCTGACGGGCACCCAGACCTCGAGGGTGTGTGGGCGAACAATACTGTGACGCCATTCGAACGGCCCAAGGCATTGGCCGGGAAAGAGTCTTTAACCGACGAAGAGTTATCGGTTATGAAGCAACGGGCGGCACGGCTTTTCGACGGCGGCGGGGACACGGCGACAGGGGACGCGTTGTTTCTGGCTCTGCTCGCCAATCCAGAGCAACATAAGTTGAGGGGTACAGGCGACTACAATCAGTTTTGGACAGTCACCGACCTCGTCTTCGAGAAACGAACCGCGCAAGTCTTCGAGCCACGGGATGGCAGACTTCCTCCATTGACTCCACAAGCGCAACTGAGACAGGCGGCCGCGGCCGAGGAAAGGCGACTCCACCCCGCGGACGGACCGGAGAATCGCACCCCGCTCGAGCGATGTATTACGCACGGCGCGGCCCGGATGGGCTTTTTGCACGCCCGCAACAATAGCTACTACCAGATCGTGCAAACCCGCGACTTCGTGGTGATTCACGCCGAGATGATCCACGAGGCGCGCGTCATCCCGATGGACGGTCGCCCTCACATCTCGCCGGAGATTCGATCCTGGCTGGGAGATTCGCGTGGCCATTGGGAAGGCGAGACACTCGTCATTGACACGACACGTTTCTCTCCAAAGAGCAACTTCAGCTGGGCCAGTTCATCGCCGGCATCGCTCACGATGGGATCCCACGAGCACCTACACCTGATCGAGCGGCTGACACGTACCGACCTCGACACGCTGCAGTACGAAGTCACGGCTGACGACCCGACCACTTGGACACAGCCCTGGAAGGCGATGGTGCCGTGGAAGCGTTCGACGAACCAGATCTATGAATACGCCTGTCACGAAGGGAACCATTCGATGGAGGGGATCCTCTCCGGGGCCCGTGCCGACGAGAAAGCCGCCGCCGAAGGTTCTAGAAAATAGCTGGGACCGCATGGACCAGAGGTCGCGCTGACGTGGCACAAGCCGGACAGTTGCAGTGCGTGGAGCAAGGTTTGACACTGCCCGCGCACCAGGCGCTCGTTGTCTGCCGGACAAACAATCGATCAGGCCGAGCGAGTGCCAGGCGCAACACCGGCCGTCGCCGGACGTCGGTCAATCGTTCACCGCCGCAG
>JBDTUL010000561.1:0-4347 GCA_040007735.1 Gammaproteobacteria bacterium
GTACCAGGGGCCCGAGCGCTCGGGCGGGCACTATTCGCCCGGCAGCGCTTATGGCAGCTCGCATCGCGAGGGTGCCTACGGAGATGCGCGTGGGGGCGAGCAGCGCCCCGGCCTGCTGAGCCGGCTGTTCCATCGGGGCCCGAAGGGCTATCAGCGATCGGATGAGCGTCTCAAGGAAGACATCTCCGAGCGGCTGATGCAGGCGGGTCACATCGACTCGAGCGACGTGTCGATCACTGTCGCCACCGGTGCAGTCACCCTCGAAGGGACGGTGCCGGATCGGTACATGAAGCACAACATCGAGGATCTGGTCGATGCGTGCCCCGGAGTTCAGGACATCGATAATCGTATCCGGGTGAGCCGCAATTATGGGGCGGGGTCAGCGGGGACTACGGCGTCCAGCGCGGCGACGGGGATTAGCAGCGGGGTTGCCGGAACCTCTTCTGCGGGTTTGGGCGGCAGCAGCTCGGTGAGTGGTAACGGCGGGAAGCGGAAGGACTCGTAATTGTCCTGCTCTCAGCCGCCCGGCGATTGAGGGCTCTTGGCGACCTAAAACCAGGAAGCCCTCGAGCTCCGGGCGGCTGGGAGGCGATTCTGTTGGGGCTAGGAAGCTCGCCTGAAATCAACAGCGGGTAATTGCATCGACCTTCGATACTTCGTCACCGTTCGCCGCGCCACTTTCACGCCCCGATCCGCAAGCAACTCCGT
Source organism: Gammaproteobacteria bacterium (assembly GCA_040007735.1). Classification (GTDB taxonomy): domain Bacteria; phylum Pseudomonadota; class Gammaproteobacteria; order Steroidobacterales; family Steroidobacteraceae; genus JADGHX01. The sequence goes on from JBDTUL010000561.1 coordinate 709, forward strand.
CAGCTGCACATCGGACAGCGGATTGCGCCGATCCTCGGCCGCAATGAATTCCCTCAGCAATGCCCGAATAGCCGTAGCCGAACACGACCCACCGCTAGTGGTAGCGAGCTGCCGCGAGAAGAACCGCTTGAATGCCACCACACCGCGGGGCGTCGCCATGTACTTGTGGCTCGTAGCGCGCGACACAGTGGATTCATGCAACCCCAGCTCATCCGCAATCTCACGCAACGTGAGCGGGCGCATGGCGAGGTCGCCGTACTCGAAGAAGTTCTTCTGGCGGGCAACCACGGCTTCAGCCACGCGCTGAATAGTGAGAAACCGCTGCTCCAGGTTGCGCACGAGCCAGCGCGCCTCTTGCAGATGCTGAGCCAGCAACGTGGTCTCGCCTTCACGCGCGTGCCGGAAACAATCCGCGTATTGCTGGTTGACGCGAATGCGGGGGTAGATCGCCGCATTTATGCTCACCAGCCAGCGCTTCTTTTCCTTCCGGATGATCACGTCAGGAACAATGGCGCGCACTTCGAACGAGCCGATCTTCGAGCCCGGACGCGGGTCGAGGCTGCGGATCAACTCTATGGCCAGCCGCAAGTCGGCTTCCGAACAACGAAGGGCGTTCTGCAGCTTCGTGTGGTCACGCGCAGCCATGAGATCGAGTTTCGTCTGCACGATGTCGAGAGCCATCTCGCGGCCGGGCTCACGATGGTCCAACGCCTGCAATTGCAGTGACAGGCACTCGCCAAGATTGCGGGCAGCAATGCCGGAGGGCTCCAGCGTCTGCACGATGCGCAGAGCGGTTTCCAGCTCGCTGGGCTCGATGACGTCCGTGAAGGAGGCGAGCTCATCCAGCTGCTGGCGGAGGAAGCCGTCATCGTCCAGCGCGTCGATAATCAGGTTGGCCAGCGCGTAGTCGCGCTCTCCCAACCCCAGCAACAGAAGCTGCTCGCGAAGCGAATCGCGCAGGGTCGAGGGGGACGCCGTCCACTCGGTCCAGTCCGGGGCTTCCTCGCTGCCACTGCCGCTGCCGCGGGGGCCGGGAAAATCCAGGTCCGCACTGCTGCTGCTGGAGGAGTCCTCGCGGGACACCTCCTCGCCCGATTCAGAGGATTCGCTCGATTCAGCCGACTGGGGCTGTGAATCGGCAGTGTCCGCCTGCTCCTCGAGGAACGGATTCTGCGAGATGGCTTGGTTCAGTTCTTGCACACATTCCAGTGCCGACAGCTGCAGCAGTTTCACGGACTGCTGCAAGCGGGGGGTCAATGTGAGTTGCTGCTTGAGGCGCAGCCCTAATCCAGCTTGAGACATCTCTGACGACCCTCGAAAACGACGAATGCGACTGATCAAAGCAACAGCTATGCCAACTACGCCCTTCAGAAAGCTGACGGACTCTGCCGGCTCCTGCGCGCCGCGCGGCTTCTGGCCGTCCGCGAACGCCGACAGAATGGGTGTAAGAACGCCCATCGGACCGGTCGGGCCTACATAGCCGACTGAAAAAGACATGAGAGAAATTCCCGACAACGAAGCCAGTTCCAACGGAAGTGTCGTGCATGCCACGCGGGCCAATGGCGCCGCGCTCGTCCGCTGCAAGGATGAGCTGGAAATGGTGCTGGGCGCCGCGGGCCTGGGCTTCTGCCGGGTTGATCGCGAGCGACGTATCTCCGGGGCGGACTCGCAATTCAAGGTGCTTTTCGGACTCTGTCCCGACGACGCCGCGCCCACCTGGGCGGAGGTCGTTGCCGGTGTAGCGGACGACGACCGCCCGGCGTTGGGGTCGGCGCTCGATGCGTTGTTCGTGCAGGGAGAGCCGCTCGATCAGATGGTCCGCACGGGTTTGTCCGAGCGCGGCGCTCACTGGGTCGCCTTGCGCGGTCGCGCGATTTCCGATTCGACCGGTGCTCGCTCGTTCGTGCTGCTCATTGCGCGTGATGCCAGCGAGGAACAGCGCGCCGTGACGGCCGAGCGGCGTTTGCGGGACGCGGCAGAGTCTGCCAACCGCGCCAAAGATGAGTTTCTCTCGGTGATTTCGCACGAGCTGCGCTCACCGCTGAATGCCATCCTGGGCTGGAACCGCATTCTGGCCATCAAGCGCAGTGACGATACCGAAGTGAAGTCGGTCACTCCGCGCATCGAGCAGAGCGCGAAAGCCCAATTGAAGATGGTGAACGACCTGCTCGACCTGGGTCGCATCGGCACCGGCAAGCTGCGAATCGTGCCCCGCCAGATGCGTCTTTCGACCAGTGTTGCCGCAGCGATAGACGCCGTGCGCCCGGCGGCGGCCGCGAAGCGCATCGAGATTGTCGCGGACATCCACTCCCTGGCCCGCCCCGTGTTTGGCGACCCGGATCGCCTCAGCCAGGTGGTTGCCAACCTGCTGTCGAACGCGCTGAAGTTCACACTGCCGGAGGGCCGCATTACCGTTCGGCTCCAGGAAGCGGGTGGCCGAGTCGAGCTGAGTGTGAAGGACACGGGGCAGGGCATTTCCGCAGACCTGCTACCACACATCTTTGATCGCTTTCGACAGGGCGACAGCTCCACTACTCGCAGTGTGGGAGGGTTGGGGCTTGGTCTCACTCTCGTGCGCGAGATCGTGGCTCTGCACGGGGGCACCGTGTCTGCGGCGAGCGGCGGCCAGGACCGCGGCTCTACGTTTACCGTGACGCTGCCCGGCGGCGTCTCAGGAAGTGCGTTGGTCGCAGAAGTGCGTGCTGAGGCTGGAAATTCCCGCGCGGCACGGCTTTCGGGTCTCTCTATCCTTGTGGTCGATGATGAGGCGGACGCACGCGCGGTGGTGGCCGAGACCCTGCGGCTCGAAGGCGCTCGAGTCACCATTGGCGATTCCGTGCGAATGGCGCTCGAGTATCTGCGCGCACCGGATGCGCACTTCGATGTCGTGGTGTCCGACATTGGAATGCCGGAAGAAGATGGCTATTCGCTGGTGCGAAAACTTCGCACGCTCCACGGTGGCGAACGGGTTGTTGCTATTGCGCTAACCGGTTACGCGTCACGCGGCGATGTCGAGGCGGCTATTGATGCGGGGTTTGACCTGCATGTGGCTAAGCCTGTGGACTTTGATTCGTTGTTGCCGATTATTCGGCGGCTGGCGGATTCGCGGTGAGGACAGTGGCGCCTTGCGCGTTCTTACCGGCGACCCGCGCCGCTATCCGCCGCGGGTCGCTTCGATCCCGCTAAGACCCCGCGGTACGCGTAAAAAAGAGCGGGCTGGTCGCACCACAGCCCGCCAAACGGGGGGTCTTCGGTAAGCACTGCCGCTCACCTGGTTCTCGAGGTAGGCCGCAGCGCGAATTGAAAAGCAGCTGGAACATGCAACCCGTGTGCCAGTGGCGCTGAGGTGCAGCGGGCACGGATCCTGCTCGAAGTCCCGCTATCCATCTGTCCCGAGAGTTTTATGCGCACCCAGGCGACGATCCGGATCCTGAACCGTCTCATCCGCACATGCCGAGATGGCGAGGATGTCTGTGGCGCCTGCAGCGATGCTACGGAAAGCCCCGGGCTTCGCAGCCTGATGCGCTATCGCAGCGAAGAATGGGGCCGGCAGGGCGATGAGCTGCAGGCTCTGGTGCTGCTGCTCGGCGGAAAACCTGCGATTTCCGCCTCGCCGGAGGCGCACCTGGAGACAATCCG
>JBDTUL010000562.1:0-4341 GCA_040007735.1 Gammaproteobacteria bacterium
CCGTGGAGTCGCTGGCCAGTCCCGACGACCGCACCCGCGGCACCCCTGAGGAAGCCTTGCGCAACGCGCGTGAGCGCGGTCGCACGCCACTGGAACAGACCTTCCGTCGCAAAGATGGCAGCACCTTTCAGGGGCAGTCGATCCTTTCAGCGCTGCAGGACGATCCCCGTAAGGGCTTCGTGCAGACGATCCGCGACCAGTCTGAAGTGCAACAGGCGCAGGCGGTATATGCGCACCTGGCTGACCGGGAACAGTCACTCACCAGGGAGCTGGAGCATTCACGCCGCAGCCGGGACGAGGTGTTCGAGGCGCTGGCGGACGCACTCGAGCGCCCGCTCAATCTCATCCAGGTCAATGCCGACATGCTGATGAAGCTTCCCGACACCCGGGATATTCCAGTGGTCGGAAAAATTTCTGAGTCCGTCAGCAAGGCTGTGGCCAATCAGATGACGATCATCAGCGATTTGCGCGATCTGTCACTCGCTCGAAGCGGGAAGCTCAACCTGCAGATGCAGGCGGCGTCATTGCGTGAATTGGTCGACACGGTCGTTCGAAGCTTCAAGACCAAGGCTGAAGCCAGATCATTGACCCTCACCTTCCAGAAGGGAGATGATCCCCTTCTCGCCCTTTGCGACCCTGCGCGCGTCCTTCGGATCATTCGTCACCTGATAGAAAACGCGATCTTGTCGGCCGACCAGGGCGCCATATCAGTGCACCTCGACCGTGACGGTGACTTTGCACGATTGTCCGTGACCGATCCCTTCCACGGCATGCCGCCTAAATCATTGCCCGGAGTGTTCAGGACAGTTGATCAACCGGGTACGTCGCCTGCGCCGAATAATGGTCGCCTGGGCCTAGGTCTGGCGCTGGTTCCGTCACTGGTCGAGGCGCACGGCGGCCGGATCTTGGCGGAATCCGACGCAGTGACGCGCCGTACTAGCGTATGGCTTCGATTGATCCAGTCCCTTTCATCCGCCTCCACACCACGAATGGCGCAACGCAATCCGCTCGATGGGTTGCGGCTTGTGCTGGTGGATGATTCGGTCGATCTGCTGACCTCTTTTGGCGCGCTGCTGGGCATGGAGGGCGCAACCGTCGAAACGTTCGATAACGCCAAGGCTGCGCTGACGCGACTGTGCGAAGGTAATGTGGATCTGCTGATCTCGGACTTGGGGATGCCAGGCATGGATGGCTACCAACTCATTCGAGAGGTTCGCACGCACCCACAATTGGCTTCATTGCCTGCCATTGCACTGACGGGCTACGGTCGAACGCGGGATCCGGCGCATGCTGTCAAGTCGGGTTTCAACGCCCACACGACCAAGCCGGCCACTGTCGAGGAGCTGCAGAATATTGTGGCGTTGCTCAAGCCGACCTGATTCCCTCCGCACCAGGATCACGCTGCAACGCGCGCGGCTACCGCAGGGTGGCTACCGCAGGGTTTGCGAAAGCACGTGCCGGACGTATTCGCGGCGTGCGGCAGAGTCCAGGGTAAGGTCACGTTCGGCGCACCAGGCGACAAACTGCTCAAGCACTATAACGACGCGGATTGGATGTCGTCCCTGTTCGCGCATATCCCTCTCGGCGGTCTCCGCACCGTGCAGCCACATAGCGTGACTCTCGGGCAGCCCCGGTACATCCGCCATGGCCTGACGGGCTTTGTCATAGTCGCTCGCACTAAACCAGGGGATTCCGGTGATACCCGGCGATGCAACCATTTGCACTTCTCCTTGGGTTTCAACAGAACCTGCAAAAGCAATGCCTGCAGCATTAGCCCCGCTGACATCGGGGCAATTAGAACTGTTACACATTCTCGTACTTCACATACTTCCCTTCCGAATCGCGATCGAGCCTACCCCGCGCGGGCCCGCGACTTGCGGAACTGGCAATGATTACTTGGCGTTGCATGTTGGGTGCACAGCAGTGAGGAGACTTCTGCAAACTCCCACCGGTTCACTCGGCCATGCGCCATCGCATAAATTAGTCCATTGCGTGTGCGGACCGTACTTAGTACCAATCCAGGCGGCGCGACTTGAGGGATGACTGCAGTATGCAAATCGCGTTCGGATTGCTCACCGCGAAAGAGCCGCCTCGCGCGGTGGCGGAGCTAGTGAGTACGTTGGGCGACGCTGATCCGATCATCGTTCACCATGACTATTCGAAGCAACCGGATTTCCGGCTGCCAGGGACCGCGGCCTACATTATTCAAGATTTCGTCGAAACCGGTTGGGGCGCACCCGGATTGCCACGCGCGATCTTCCGCTTGATCGCAACCGCTCTGGAACAGACCAATTTCGACTATTTCCAATTGTTGAGCGGCGCCTGCCTTCCACTGCGCCCTGTCAGCGAACTCCGTGAACACCTCGAGCGAGACGGCCAGCCGATCTACGCCGACCTGCTCGACCTTGACCGGGACGAGCGCGTCATGATGAGTCACGGACACCGGGTGTTTTGCCGATCAGAAAAGCTCGCCGCGCGCCTGCTGGGCCGGTCGCGAAGATGGTATCTCGGCGACGACCCGATCACCATCCAGCAAGCGAACCTTGGTATCCACGACCGCCACGATTCGGCGGCGGCGTTGAATTCCCTGCAGTGGCTTGGCAAGCAGGTGCATGTCGCCGCGCGAGCGGGGCTTCTCGACACCCATCCTTTTCATGATGGAATGACGCCTTACGTCGGCAGCTTGTGGTTCTGCCTGAGGCGCGACGTGTGCGAGTACCTTGTGCGCCAGGAATCCGACAACTCAGCCCTGCCGTACCTGTTCGGCCTGCAGGTCTGCGACGAAATCCTATTCCCGACGTTATTGGGCAATTCGGGCTTTGGCAGCACCACTTCGAATCATCTGGTGAACGAATTCGTCGGCTCTCACCCGCGAGTTTTCGACGAAGGCGATCGCGCCGCACTTGCCGCCAGCAACCGATTCTTCGGCCGGAAATTCAGCACCGACCCGGACGACCCGGTGCGCCAATTGCAGCTCGACCATCTCCTGTGCCGGGAAGATCAGCAACTGGCAAGCCTCGCTTGAAGACGTTCGGACGATGAGAACTGACGGGTCGTTCCGGGTTGGTAACGCTCGAGCGCGTCAGTGTCTGCGATGTCTCGACAAGGATAAGGCTCCGCTCGTAAGATTCCATGGGCCCAGGCTGAAGCCCTGCTGCGGATCCAGCGGCTGCAACGGAGCGCACAGGCACTCTGCTTGCCGTCAGACGATCACTTTTCTGGTTTAGGAGGACCAATAATGAGAGAGGGTGGCCTGCGGGCCGAGAACGGCATTGGGGCCGAGGTGGGTCAGGGTGACTGGACCAAACGTCCGAAGCCGGTGGTGACCGAGCCGACCGAGCAAGGAGTCGAGCGCACCTACGATCGATTCGCGCCACTTTACGATAGAGTCTTCGGTCGCGTGCTGGGTCCGGGACGTAAACTGCTGGCACAGGCGACTTCGGCGCTGCAGCCGTCGTCGGTGCTGGAAGTTGGAGTCGGAACCGGTTTGACCTTGGCGGGTTATCCGGCATCGGCCAGGGTCGTTGGCATTGACTTGTCGACCGACATGCTGGAGCGGGCGCAACGTCGAGCTGCAGAGTTGCCGGAACGGGATATCCAACTGCAGGCCATGAACGCCGAGCGCATGGAGTTCCCCGATAACAGCTTCGATTGTGTCACTCTGCCCTACGTCCTCTCGGTTACGCCAAACCCGGTACGCCTGGTTCAGGAGATCAGAAGGGTATGCAAGCCTGACGGCAGCATAATCGTGCTGAATCACTTCAGCGGTAGCGCATTCTGGTGGCTGACGGAACGTGCCGTGCGCTCGGTCGCCGATCGGATAGGGTTCCGATCAGACTTCGAATACGACAGGCACATACTTTCGCATGACTGGCAGGTTGTATCGGCCACCCCGGTGAATCTGTTCGGACTGTCAAAGCTGGTCGTTCTACGCAACGTTCAGGGCGCGGCTCAGTCAGGGGCCGCCTTGTCCTGAGGCGCGCGGGATTGCGCGCGCTGTTGCGCCGGTCCTTGAGTATTCACCAGGTTGAAAGCGGTGTTGATCAGGCCGACGTGCGAGAAGGCCTGGGGGAAGTTTCCTACCAGCCGACTATTGTGGACGTCATATTCCTCGGCCAGAAGCCCGAGGTCGTTTCGCAACGACAGCAGCCGATCGAACAGTTGCGCCGCATCGTCGACGCGACCCAGCATTACGTAGGCATCGGCGAGCCAGAAGGAACAGACGAAAAAGGCACCCTCTTCGCCACCAACGCCGTCATCTCCGTTAGCGGTGTCGTATCTGATCACGAAGCCGTCACGAATCAGCTCACGCTCAACCGCCGCTACGGTACCAACCACACG
>JBDTUL010000563.1:0-4329 GCA_040007735.1 Gammaproteobacteria bacterium
TAGACCTTGCTCCACGGGCTGGTCACGTAGATGCGGCCATCGACGACCACAGGCGTGGTCTCGTAGCTGCCACCGCGCTCGGTGAGATCGGCGTACCACGCAAGGCCGAGCTGGCCGGCGTTGTCCACATTGATCTGCTTCAGCGGGCTGTAGCGCTGCTCGCTGTAGTCGCGACCGTAGGACATCCACTGCCCTGCGTTCGCCGGCGAACGCGACTCCACGAGGCGTTTGGTATCGACCGAAGCGCCGACGGCTGGCGTCGGTGCGACGAGTCCGCAAGCGATCGCCAGTGAAGCGGCGCCGAGAACGGCGAGGGTGTGCCTGCGCATGCGGGTGAGGTCCTTTTCCGGGAGACGGACCGTATCGAACGCCCAGCCACCTGTCGACGTGGCAAGCATCACGAGCCCACGCATTGGGCGCGACTCCACGTCTCTATAGACCAGACATAACCTACACCTTATATATACGGCTGACGGCCTCGGCCTGCGACATCCAGCGCAACATAACCGGGCGCTGGTTGACACGTCTCGATGTGCTCCCGCACCCTTTCCATTCCGGGTGCGCGCGCACCTGCGAAAGCCCTTCTCACAGCCGATCGGCTCAACAGGGATCTCGTCGAACGAAGATGTTCACATCGCTCCTCTACGAAGCGCGGATATGGCCTGTGGTCTGGCGGCGCAGGCTCGCCTACTACTGGCGTTTCGGCGAAAAAGACAATCTCGCCTTCCTGGGGATGCTCGCTGGGCCCGTCGTCGTGCTGGCCTCGATTGTCTATTTCGCCTTCACCAGGGCGTCACCCATCGATCTGCCGCGCATCGAGGCCGCACATCGGGACGCCGTTTATAAGCGCGCAGTAGATCTGCAGTGTCTCGCGGAGAATATCTATTTCGAGGCTCGTGGCGAGCCGCTGGCGGGTCAGTATGCCGTCGCCGAAGTCACGATGAATCGCACTCGGTCGCGGTACTTCCCCCACACGATCTGCGAAGTCGTGCACGAGGCGCGTTGGGATCCGATCCGCAAGCGCCTCGTCGCGCACTTCTCATGGACGGAGCTCAGGATACGAACGGCGCCAGCGGGGCCTGCCTGGATGCAAGCCACGTCTGTGGCCCGAGCCGTCTACGATGACACCTACACGCCGGTCGTGCCCGGCGCGCTTTTCTATCACGCTACGCGAATCCACCCGGACTGGGCAAACACGCAAAAGGCAGTCGCGACGATCGGTAAACACATTTTCTACCGATGAGCGTCACCACACGCGGCTCAGTCCAGCCCTGAGGAAGGTCTGCGGTGACGCCCCGACGGGCGCATCGACATTGCAGTCCAGGTGAAAGGCGAAATCCCGACGCAGCTGTGCGGTGAGCTTCAGGTCCATCAGCAACCGGTTCTGCGCCTGCGAGATATCCGGCACCGTGAAAGCACCACCGTCGACATCGCTCGCGAGACGCGCCGTGAGAAGAGACGGGTCGCCGTTCAATCCGTGACTCCAGGCCGCACGCAGTTCCAGCGAGCCATCGGCGCCAGTCAGCTCGCGAACGAACCGCGCACCAACCTCTGAAGCCAGCGACTGCGATGTGCGCCCCATCACCGCGAGACTTCCGGTGCTGCCGCTTTCCGTGTAGCTGCCTTCCGCGGACTGCACGAACCGAACCGCGATCAGCGGCTGAAGCGAACGAATTCCACCTCGAACACCCGTCAGCGCCGCTTCGGCATACAGTGACAACTCGCGAGCGGAATGGCTCGCCGCAGCGGGAGCGCGTCCCAACAGGGACAGTCTCCGCTCCGTGCGGTACTGAGGCAGGGCGTAGCCCACTACCCCATTGAACTGAACCGGGCCGTTCATCGACTTGCCGTAGAGCATCGCCTGCGCCGTGCTCGCCCGCGCGAATGTTTCGCCCCGCTCGTTCAGCGCTACGTCGCCCCGCGAGAACCCAACACCCAATCCCAGCAGCATGTCCTCATTCAGCGCCGCGTCGAACCCTGCAATGACTCCAGTGTGGCGCCACTCGTAAGAATCCTCGGCACGCGACTCACCATCGGCACGGATGTACTCTTCCGAATCGATCGAAAGGCTCTGCATCCACAAGCCCTGCCCCGACAGTCGCCTCACCAGCAGGTCGGCGATCTTCGCCGTATTCGCACTCGACACGCGTGCCAGGCGGGTCAGTTCGGCGCCCCCGATCTGATCGAACAAGTTGCGCGCCTGCTCGACGCTGGACATCGTCACGCTGCGGACCACGGCCTGCGTCGCGCCGCCGTCACCGGACTGCTCGTCGAGCGCCTCCAGGTAGTGAGCCGTTACAGACTGCTTCCTGGTTCGAGAAGCAGATGAGAAACCCGCGTCGTTGCGCGTCAGAGTCAGGTAAATGTTGTTGCGGTCGTAGCTCAGTGACGGCGTCAGGAACGCCAGGTCCGTACCCACGTCCGCGAACTGCCCGCTGACGCCGCCGGTGGCAGACACAATGGTGTAGCGCGTATTCGAATTCCACGTTCCCGCCGGACTGGCGACAACGTCGACGGCCGACTCGCCGATCGTGGCGGCACCGGAAATATCGATCCGGTCGGCCCGCCCCGAAGACTCTGCGTCCACCCGGTACAGCGACCCGTTGCCGAAACTCACGTTGTTACGGACTGTGAGGGTGCCGATGGAATTCTCGCCGCGGCCCGGTGCAATGACTCCCGCAATGCTGACGGGCGCATCGATAGTGCCCGCACCGCTCAGCGTGCCGCTCTGACCAACGACAACTGCGGAGGCCAGAGAACCGCTCACGGTCAGCGTTCCACTGGAGATCGCCGTGCCACCCGTGAACGTATTCACGCCACTCAGCTCGAGGTCTGCGGCATTGAATTTCGTCAGGGTGCCACTGCCGCTCATCACACCGGAATAGATGCCGTTGCTGACTTGGAGAAACGCGACACTTGCGTTGTTGACGATATTGCCCGCAAGGCTCGCGGATGTGCCGCGCAGTGTTCCATTGCTCACGGTCGTTCCGCCGGAATACGTGCTCGGCCCATTCAGGGTCAGCGTTCCCGCTCCGACCTTGGTGAGCCGCCCCGCCCCTGAAAGCGCACCCGTGACCGTGACGCTGAACGCGCCGGTATCAAGCGTTCCACCGCGCGATCCCAACGACACGGGATGGGTAAAGTTGGTGATCGTCGCGCTCGACTGCAGCGTTCCGCCGTTGAAATTGAGCGCGCTGGTAGCGCTGCCCAGATTCGTGTTCGCGCCGATGCGGATCGTGCCTGCGTTGAGATTCGTTCCGCCCGAGTAGCCATTGGTACCGGTCAGCGTCGTCGTACCCGTGCCGGCATGGTTGACCGTCAACGTGCCCAGCAGGTTGGCGCTGATCGTGTAGGCAGACTGAGACTGGTTGATGTTGACCGCGGAGCCACTTCCCGACCCGCCCACGACACTGGTTACATTCAGCACGCCGGCGATACCGCCCGTGCCGAGATTCAATGTGCCCACGGAGCCCGCCGCCGAGCCGAGCAGCACGCTCGCTGCGTTCACAACGGCGCCGTCCTCGAGACTCAACGCGCCGCGCCCTGCATTGCCGATGACGATGTTTCCGGGAGTTGTCACACTCGACTGCGCACCACCCACTCGAAGGGCTCCAGTCTGCGCGGACTGGTCGGCTACGGTGATGCTGCTCGTGCCTTCGATTCGACCGCCGCCCAGCACTTCCATCACGCCAGCAATCGTGGTGTTTCCGGTGTAGACGTTCCGGCCCGTGAGGGTCAGTGTGCCTGTGCCAACCTTCTTCAGCGAGCCGCCACGCGTGCTTCCGTCCTGAATGCCGCCGCTGAGCGTCGTGCTGGTGTTGAGGCTGCCGACTTCGAGCGTGTTCCGCCCGAGGAAGAAAGTGCCCGCACCGGCAATCGAGCCGGCCGTCGGCGTCCCCGCTGTCACACCGCTGAAGTCGATTGTTCCGCCGGCCATCGCGACGAGTGCGGCATTGCCGGCACTCGCGCCGCCCAGAAAGTTGAGCTTGCCGGAGACGTTGAATGTTTCGATGCTGGTCGAAAGGTTGCGTATGCCGGCCGCCGCAAGCGTCAGCGAGTACGGCGAACCGATGTTGAAGGTGTAGGCCGGTGCGCCCGAATTGAATTGCAGCGTACCGACGGTCGCCGTCGTATCGAAGTTGATCGTGGTTTTCTGTGAGGCGCCGAACTCGGCCACGGACTGCGGGCCCGAGGGCGCCGCGCCCGACGACCAGTTCGCACTGTCGGACCAGTTGCTCGAGGTGCTGGTGCAGGTTCCGCCGCCCCACGCGCCCTGCGCAGTGGACCCACCTGACCCGCCCTGCGGGCAGCCGGGATTGCCGCCTCCTC
>JBDTUL010000564.1:0-4311 GCA_040007735.1 Gammaproteobacteria bacterium
AAACACCGTCCGTGATCACGCTGAAACCGGCGTCCACGATCGCTGAAATGCGCACATTGAAAACTACGGTCGCCCGCCTTCGGCCAACTAGCTGACCCTGACGACGGTCAGCTATGAGATGGCGCGCAGAGCGCATTCATCGAACTGCCGACCACGGCTGCAAGGGTGAGAGCGGGTCACCTCGCTCGCGGTCTTACCGGGACAACGAAATCCCGTACGAGATCCACACTGTGCGCGGCACTTCTTGGCACTTCGAAGTCGCCTGGTCATCTTGACGCCGGGACTCAGTGCACAGTCAAGACTAAGCGCGTGTGCTTTGGCCGTCTCTGGCGCACGGAATCACGCTCGGGACACACAAACGAGCGATCGGGGTACCTCTAGTCGTGGACTCACTTCAAATAGCCTATCCCGAGTGGACCGGTGCCCCGCGCAAGAGAGGTCTCGATCCGCTTGGAATGCAATTCTCCAGCGAACAGCTCTATCAGAAACTGTTGCCAGGGATCAGCAACGTGACCAACAGGATCCGCTATTACGGGTTCTACTCGTGGCTGGCGCTCCACTATGCCCGCAAGGTCGGAGACATGGACCCGGCACGTTGGAAGCGCACGATTCGGCGCGCCGAGGCGCTATACGCGTTGGTTTCCCATGCTGGAGCGGACAAGGCAGGGATTGCCGGCACTCAGTGGGCCCAGAATTTTTACGATCAGACGTCCGGCGACCGGCTCGAGTTCTCGCTGGGAGCCGATCCCGACAGCACGTACCCGTACTTGCAGCAGCCGATGGGTGTCTTTGGCGCCGCGTATTCGAGTCAGTTGCGGGAAGTCGGCATCTTCGAGCGCGTGAGCGATCACGACATCCCGGTGGCGAGCGTCGAGTTGGGAGAGGTCCTCGCAGCGGCTTATGAGGAAGCCATCGGATCTGCATCTGCCCCCTTCTTGCGCGCCATCGAGAGCGGCTGGGTGTCGCGCGCTCGGCTCCCGGAATTTGCGGCGATGCTTCCGTCCGCAATTGCTCTTGATAGCGCGGAGCGAATCTTCTACGAGCGACTTCTCTTTGCTCGCTTCGATTCCGCAGAGCCCGCTGACATCGGACGGCGGCGGACGCTTGCACTACTTCTTTCCATCGCGGGCCAGCTCAACGAAGCGCCTGACCCGAATGGCGTGCGCTGGGGCCTCTATGCCGAGCAGTCTTTTGAAGGCCAGCCACTTGGCTGGCCGAATGCGGAGCTCGAGCGACATGCAAGCCGCTGGCGTGCCTATCAAGCGAACGACCTGTCGCATCTGTGCTTCGAGACGCTCCTGAAATTTCAGCTCGACCACCTCGAGAATCACCCACGAGGCGTGCCGCTTGAGCAACTCGTCGATGAGTGTGTCCAGCTAATTGCTCAAAGCGCTCGACAGGAGATCAGCAGTTGGGGTGCATTCGTCGATGGCATCGAGCTTGAAGAGAACGCCGCAGGCGAGTCGGAGCATTCGGAAGCTTCCCTTTCGGACAGGGTTCTCGAGACTCGAGACGCAGGCTTCTTGTGCACACCGAGCCTGGCGTGGGATGCGCTCCGGCTGCTAGCCATTCTCCAGAGGAAGTTCGAGGCATCGAGGGAAGTCGTCCAGATGGAGTTTGCGCACCTCAACCCGATGTCGGCTCGCTCGCTGTGGAGCGAAATGGCCTTCCTGATCGACAAGCGCAAGACGAGCTTCGTAGAGTCGGTGCGCCTTATCTTGAATGAGCGCGTCATGCGGCGTCATGTCTGGGTGGCTGCCCAGAAACTTCGCACTCAGAACGACTACACATTCCTGTTTGATGCGGACGACGGCAAGGTGCGACTTCGAGATAAGGATGGTCCGGTGCAGACCGTCCCTCGACTCGCCCAGGCGCTGGCGTTTCTGCGAGACATCCACCTCCTCGATGCAGACGGCCTGACGCCCCTCGGTCAGGCGGCACTCGAGTCGGCATGAAGACTCGCATCAGAATCGCTGACAGGCTTACGTCCAAGGACTATCACAGCACCATCATCACCACCTTCGGCGTCGATTTCGCAACCTACGAGAACCTGGCGCTGCCGAGATTGCGCTCTGGTGCGTCCAACAACAACATCCTGCTGGTTGACACCCGAATGCTCACATTGGCGCTTGACGGTGCGTCGGCGCTGCCGAGACTTGCCGGGAAGGGCTACAGCGTTTGCGGCGTGAACGCGCAAGGCGTCTTTCATCCAAAGGTTGTCTTCCAGGTCGGGCGCACCGGCGCGCGGTTAATGATCAGTTCGGCGAACATGACGGCACCGGGGATGGGCGGAAACGTCGAGATCACGGGCATGCTCGAGCTCGACGCCTCCAAATCCGGGGAACGCGCGTTGGCGGCTGCCATATGGTTCTACCTGAAACGTTTGATCAAGCAGCCCGACACGCCGCTTGAGTATCAGTTGGAGTGGATGCAGGCCCGCAGCGACTGGCTTCGCGCAGCGACCCTCGCGGGCGGTGTAGTCGAGTTGGCGGACGGAACGCTCGCTTCGTTCCTCGCGAGTTCGCCGGAGCGCGGAATTGGCGAGCGTTTCGTTGAACTCGTCGAAGCAGCGCATGTCGAGCGACTCATCGTCGTGAGCCCCTATTGGGATGACGACTTGGCTGCCCTGAAATTCCTGATCGATCGGTTGAGCCCCGCTCGAGTATCCATCCTCATCGAGGCAAAGAGAGCGGCGTTTCCAGGAGATGCGCTGAAGCACCTTCCTCATGCCGAGGTGTATGACGTGGGTGCGTCCGTCCGCCCTAGCTTTCTGCATGCCAAGCTTTTCGTCGTGCAAACGGCCGACGCGGATCATGTGTTGTACGGCAGCGCCAACTGCACGTCAGCGGCTTTGGGCAGCGCGGACTTCGCCGGCATCAACGAGGAAGCGTGCCTCTATCGTCGCCTGCCGGCTGGGGCAGCACTCGCCACGTTGGGACTGTCTGACGTCCTTGATGGGTTGTCACCCACCGCGGCGGACGATCTCCCCGAGATGGCGGACGCATTACCGATTCCGCTGAATGCTGCGGCCAGCCGGTTTCCCGGAGATTTCGAGGCGACCCGCGACGAGCTTCGCTGGATCCCACCGTATGCGCTCAGAGAGAGTCAGGAATTGCAGGGCGTGAAGATCGAACTTCTGAATGCAGAAGGTGAATTGCTGCAGCTGCCCCTGATCCTTCGCGCAGCGCATCCATTGCCCGGCTCTCGGGCATATGGCATCGAGGACAATAGCGGCGCCGTGGCGTTTGCTCGCCTGCGCTTCGCTGATCTGGAGAGCTCGGCTCTCGCGGTGGTTTCGCGGCTGGATGACATCGTGTCCGCAGTGCACGAGCGTCTTGGAAAAGCTGAAGAGCGCGCGGCGCGCTATCTGCTGCTGAGACAAGATCCAGGGTTGCTACTGCTCGAAGCCTTGACGACATTGATTGACGCCCAGGCAACAGCGGAGAAAGCCTCGCGAGCCCGCACCGCGGTCGAGGGCACCGAAGCAGACGCTCCGCGGGAGTTTAAGACCGTTGACTACGCGGCCTTCACTGCGCACCGACTGGGACGTCCTGGGGTCCGGGGAGTTGCCAGAAGTGCGTTGGCGGGAAGCGGTCCATCGCTCGTGCAAGCTTGTTTGAATGCATTGCTGAACCTCGGGTCGGCGCGGGGCGGACATGTCGATCTGGATGAGCCGCTGCTGACCCCGAGCATCGAGGAAGCGGAAGGGAATCCGGCTTCATCCTCTCCTCCGCCGCCCCCGAATGCTGATCTAGCTTTTGTCGAAGAGAGATTGACCCCACAGCAATTCGTCGATGCCCTGCAGAAACACATTCGGAGGAGTTGGGATGTGCATCTCGCGCGACCGGTCGCCAACTTGGATATTCTGCGGCTGCGAGCAATCCTGATGGTGATCGCATCAGCCTCGACGTCGCTCACATCCTCGGAACTGAGAGCGGCCGCGCCCGCGGCCACGGACGGAGCGTTGTCACGCCTTCTACCGGTCGACGGTGACCACTCCTGGGCATGGCTCATAAGTCGGTTGCTGTACACCGTTTTCGGGTCGCCGGCCCCCGCGTTCTTGCGACTCCAGATAGTGAAAGACAACGTCGATCTGCCGGAGGACATTCTGGAATGCTGGGCCACGTGCATCTGGGCATTCCACGCGTGCGCACAAGCTGCGGCGAGTGTTCCGACACTCAACGACCTAAGGCCCAGGCTGACGGGGCTCGTGCTTAAATCCTATGCATTGATGGATCTCGGCGACGATGAACTCGACGGGCCACTCTTCCTGCGAGTTCTGACCGCCATGAGCGTGAGGTTCGGAGCGCG
>JBDTUL010000565.1:0-4306 GCA_040007735.1 Gammaproteobacteria bacterium
GCTCGCGTTCGGCGCCATCATCATCTTTGCAGCACTCCTTGCCATCGTGAGTGCGCTCGCGGCGCTTCCATTGCCGTTGTGGGCAACCTCCTTGGTGATATTCGTTGCCGCCTGGATCGGGCAATTCATCGGCCATGCGGTGGAAGGCAAGCGGCCTTCCTTCTTCAAGGACGTGCAGTTCCTGCTGATCGGGCCGCTGTGGCTGCTCGCTGCGCTTTATCGGCGCCTCGGCATTTCATACTAGACAAAGCGATAGCAGCACGAGCAGCGCCAGCCCGTTCACTACACGCTCGCGCCAGGGTGAAGCGCCGGTCTCCGCGTCACGAAGGTGGGCGCTCAGCGAAATCGACTCGGTTCGGGTGTTCATCGAAGGCTCCGGTAGCGGTGTCACGGGGCCTATTTCGCGACACGCGCAACGCGGGACTCTGTCGGGATTCGGGCAAGCCGCCCAAAAATCATGGCGAAATGTGGCAGGCGCTCCACGCACACCCAGCGTGAACGGGCTCGCTTTGAGCCGCGCCCCGCAGGCTGTAGCCTTACGCGCTCATCAACTCAGAGCGCTTATGAAGAAGCTCATCGCCATCGTCGAAGACGAGCCGGCCATTCGGGACAATTACGCCGCGGCGTTCACCCGGGAAGGCTATGCGGTCAAGACTTACGGAAACCGCCCCGCCGCCATGGCCGCGTTCACCGCGCGCCTGCCGGACCTCGCCATCATCGACATCTCGCTCGAAGACGAGCCCGAAGGCGGCTTCGAGTTGTGCCGCCAGCTGCGAGCGCTCTCCCCCGAGCTGCCCATCATTTTCCTCACCGCGCGCGACAGCGAGCTCGATGCCGTTTCGGGTTTGCGTCTCGGCGCAGACGATTTCCTGACCAAGGATCTGAGCCTTGCGCACCTGAGCGCTCGCGTGAACGCGCTGTTCCGCAGAGTCGACGCACTGCGCCGTCCGCACGAAGCGTCGCAGATCATTCGTCGCGGCGCCCTCACGCTGGACTCGGAACGCATGCAGGTGGAGTGGGACGGCAAGGTGGTGCTGCTGTCTCTGACAGAGTTCTGGATCGTGCATGCGCTGGCAAAGAACCCGGGGCACGTGAAGAACCGTCAGCAGCTCATGGACGCAGCGAACGTGGTGCTGGACGACAACACCATCACTTCGCACGTGAAGCGCATCCGCAGAAAATTCCAGGTATTCGAGCCGAAGTTCGACGCCGTGCAGACCGTCTACGGCATGGGCTATCGATGGGTTGAGTAGGCGCATGTCCCTGCGCCTCAAACTGCTCGCGCTCAGCCTGCTGACTCTGGTGCTGCCGTGGGCGGGCTGCCAGTACGCGCGCGAGATGGAATCCGTTCTGCGCGAAGCCGAGAAGCAATCGCTCACGGCCGTCGCGCAAACCATCGCGTCATCGCTGCAGGGGCGCGGAGAGCTGCTCTATCGAAACGACGGCGCGGTGGAATTCGCGACTCCCCAGCCGTTCGATCTGCAACCGCTGCCGCTACCGGGCCAGCCCTACCTCGATGGCTACGGCGATGAATGGCCGCAGAACCCGGCCGCCTGGAAATACGTCGACCACGGTGCCGACCGCCTTGGCATTCTCACTGGCGTGCACGAGCGCATGCTGTACGCGCTGATCGAAGTTCGCGACAACAAGCTGGTGTTCGATGCCACTAACGCGGACCCGCTCGATGCGGCCTCGCTCGGCGATCGCATCTGGATCGGGTATCAGGACACCGAAGGCGCCGAGCGCCAGGTTTTCCTCTCCGCCACCAACCCGGGCTCGGTGCGCGCGCGACATATTGAAACGCGCGAATACGGGCAACAAGTGGCCGTTGAAGAGCCACGCATAGAAGGTGCGTGGCTGCCGATTTCGAGCGGCTATCGCGTGGAGTTGCGGGTGCCCCTTTCGATGATCGGCAATCGCTTCGGCGTGCTCGTGGATGACCGGGATGAGCGCGGCGGGCTGCCTGCGAGCTATGGCACGCTGCGCATCGATGACCTGCATACGCTCGGCCGCCTGATTGCCGCCGACCCCGAGCTCACCAGCTACCTGGAACAGTTCATCCAACCCGGCCTTCGCTTGACGGTGTCGACACCCAAAGGCGACATGCTCGCCACCGCAGACGGGCTCGCGCTTCCCACCGACTTCGGCGAAGACCGCGGAATCCTGGGGCGTCTCTATCGTCGCCTGCTGGATCGCCCCGGCGAGCGCCGCATGCTCGATGCGCCGGCGCCCGTTTACGATCACGAGCATCAATCCATCATCGGCACGTTGCGCGTGACGCAGACAGTGGATCGTTGGCTCACTCTGCGGGATCGCGCGCTCACCACGCTGCTCAACTTCACGCTGGTAACGAGCGCCATCGCCGTGGTCGCGATGTTTGCCTTCGCTGCGCATCTCGCCGTGAGATTGTCGCGCTTGCGGCGCGCCAGTGAGTCCGCGCTCACGCGCGAGGGGCTCGTCACCACGTTTCCTGAAACGCAGGCGCCGGATGAACTCGGCGATGTCGCGCGCGGTTTCTCCACGCTGCTGCACCGGCTGAATGAATACACCGGTTATCTGCGCACCCTGGCGGGCAAACTGGCCCATGAGATCCGCACCCCACTCACCATCGTGCGGTCGTCACTGGAGAATCTCGAGTCGGAGGGCGGCGCGAATTCTCCCGGCGCGCGCGTGTATCTGGAGCGGGCGCGCGAAGGTGTCGGGCGGCTGAATGCCATCCTCGTCGCGATGGGGGCGGCCACTCGCGTGGAAGAAGCTATCCAGAGCGCGGAGCGCACGCGCTTCGATCTGGTGCCGGTCCTCGCCTGCGCAGTCGGGTCCTATCGCATTGGATTTCCGGAACGCCAGTTCGAAGACCGGCTGCCAACGGAGCCGGTGCTGCTCGAAGGCGCACCCGACCTCATCGTCCAGCTGCTCGACAAACTCATTGATAACGCGGTGGATTTCAGCCCGCCCGGGTCCGTCATCACGGTGGGCCTGCGCCTCGAGCCGGACGCCGCGATTCTTGAAGTTGCGAACCTCGGCCCCGCCCTGCCACCCGAAGCGCATGGGCGGCTGTTCGAGTCCCTATGGCAGTCAAGGGCCGGCGGCGGCAGCCGGCCGCACTTCGGCCTGGGGCTCTACATAGTGAAGCTCATCGCCGAGTTTCACGGTGGCCGGGCGGAGGCGATGGACCTGCCGGATGCGACAGGAGTCTGCTTCTCGGTGTGGCTGAAACGCTGATGTCGTCAACAAACTACATGAAAGGACTGTCGGGACTCTGTACACTTTTCCTCGCGCCCACATCACACCGTTCTTGCAAGTACCGGTTTTTGTGCGATATCCCAGCCCTGGCACTGGGTTTGCTTGTTCTGGCGCGAAGACTCGAACGGTCCTCGCTGATGCGGGGACCGCACAGTTGGAAGTTCGATGGAGGGAAAAAGGACAGAAACTCGGAGCATCGACGCGGGCACGGGTAGGGCGGCCACCGTATTAGGGGGCTGTCCGGAACGACGATTGAGCGTGGACTGACACGCCGGCCTAGAGGTTCGGCCGGGGTAGTAACCCCAACGTTCCAGCCGAAACACATTGATGTTCGTGACGACGCGACACGCCGAAGGCGCATACGGGACCACTTTTTGGATTTGGACTTTTGCCTGCGCCCGGCCGGAGCTGACAGCGATTCACCGGGTCACTGACGACCAAGCTAAGCCCCGCTCTGCGGGGCTTTTTTTATGGCCCGCGCGCAGGCGGGCGATCCGCGTCCCAGCCGCCACCGAGTGCCTGGATCAGCGACACGGCGGTGGACTGGCGGCTCAGGGCAATGGTGGCCAGCGCCCGCCGCGCCGAAAGCGCCGCCGTCTGCGCCACCACCACGTTCGTGTAACCCACCGTTCCGGCCCGATACTGATTCTGCGTCATGCGCTCGGTTTCATCGGCCGCCTCCGAGGCCTGCCGACGGAACTCATACTGCTGCGCCAGCAGTTTCGAGGCGGCAAGCTGGTCCTCCACGTCCTGAAACGCCTCGAGCACACTCTGCCGATACTGCGCGATAGCCTGGTCGCGGCCCGCACGCGCCCCCGCCACGCGCGCGCGCGTAGCTCCGCCGCTGAACAACGCCTCCGACGCCGATGTGCCGATCGAGTGGCTCTCGTTAGCCGCCTTGAACAGCGACCCCACGGACGTGGACAGGAAGTCATATCCCCCCGTCAGCGTCAGTGTGGGGAGATAGGACGCTTCCTCCACACCAATGAGGGCATTCGCTGCCTGCACCCGGCGTTCGGACGCAGCGACGTCCGGTCGTCGCTGCACCAGAGTCGACGGCACG
>JBDTUL010000566.1:0-4272 GCA_040007735.1 Gammaproteobacteria bacterium
TTTCCAACTTACACTCCTTCAACCGTCCCGCGATCGCCGCGAGTAGTCCCTCCGCCTCAGACTGGCTTCGGCAGTGGACCACCGCATCGTCGGCGAAACGGGCAAACGGACACCGCGGGTACTGCCGCTGCATCCATCGGTCGAAGGTGAAATGCATGTATAGGTTCATCAACACCGGGCCGATCACTGACCCTTGCGGAACCCCTTTGCTGCGCTGAACGGTTTGTCCGTCCGGCGACACCGCAGGGGCGGTCAGCCATCGCTCGATGTAGAGTCGTGCCCAAGGGTCCTTCACGTGCTTGGCTATCGCTTTGCGCATCAAGTCCCAATCGAGTTCATCGAACGCACGACGGATGTCAAACTCGACACACCAGTAGTACTTCCGGCATCGCTCCCGGGTCACAGCTACCGCATCCGCGGCCGATTTGTTAAGCCGATACCCGTACGAGTCCGGATGAAAGAGATCTTCGATCTCCCCTTCGATTCTCGCCTTTACAACCTGTTGAACGATCCTGTCAGCGACCGTGGGAATTCCCAAAACTCGCTTACCGTTTCCGCTCTTCTTGGCAATTTCCACTTGCTTTACCGGTGGTGGGAAGTAGCTCCCCGAGGCCATTCGGTTCCATTGCTTGTAGAGATTGCGGCTCAGGTTCGCCTCGAACATCTCGATGCTTTCACCGTCGATGCCCGCAGCGCCCCGATTGGCTCTGACGTGCCGGTACGCTTCCAACACCCTTCTCTTGGATATCTCAAAAGGCTTGGCCGAGGTCACAGGCTCTTCCTCGTTTCCGAGTTGACCCATATCCTCGACCGAACGACGCCACCGCTTTGCTCAACGCCCATTACAGACGCTTCAACGCTCGTACCGGTGGCTCCGTCGCTGACAGGCGCATCGATATTCCGCCTCGTGGTTCCGCCACTTGTCGTTTCTCTACACATCGCCCGTCAACTTTCGCGTGTTCCGCAGGGGAGCCTGAGTTGAGATCGTGCCGCCTCTACACCGGCTGCCGCTGGGTCGATCTGCAGATCATTCTCCCAGCTTCTCCCGCAGGTGTGATGCACCCCGCGGTTCTGACAGCGTCTCGTATTTTCGATGTGTCTTCAGTCGGTTCACTTTCGTTCACCTTCTCAGCTCATACCTTCCGGCCTCTCACGGCCGATTTTTACAGCAGTCGCTCACTACCATGGCCTTTTGGGCCACAGCAGCGCTGCCTGGTTTGAAGCCCGCTTCTGCACGCCGGCTTCGAGGGGCCTACCCTCATCTCCTCTACAGCACCGGGAATCCGATCCATCGGCTTCCCGTTCACGTCGCACCATCACGAATACTCGTTGGAACCAGCCAGCATGGGCGCGTGATCGAGTTATTTCGGACCACACCTAGTTAAGCGACGCGCGCTGCGGATAAGCGCCGAGCGTGAGGAGCGACAGGCCGGCGAACGCACACAGGCCGGCTGTGATCTGTAGCGCCAGCGTGTAAGTGCCGGTGTGAGCGAACAGCACCCCGATGAGAAATGGCGAGAACGCCGCACCAGCGTTGTACGCCGCATATCCGCAACCATTGATCACACCGAAGTGCCGCAGGCCGAAGTAGCGCGATATGAGATATGCGATCAGGTCGACTTCCGCGCCCATGGCAAAGCCGATCAGCGGCGCGGCCCACACTGCGAGGCCGGGGCCCGCGGTCGCGAGGAGCCAGCAGCCTGCGGCCGTCACAAGCAGAACGGCCGTTCCGACCGCCGGAGCGAACATGCGATCGACGATGTAACCGATGGTGAGCCGGGCCGCGATCACGCCAATCCCGATCAACGACGCGACATGCGCTGCGTCCGTCGCTTGCAGGCCCGCATCCTCGAGCATCGCAATCATGTTGACGATGAGACCCGAGATTCCGAGTGATACGGCGAAGAAAGCACCCGCAATAATCCAGAAGCGGTATGAACGCAGTGCCTCTCGCAATGACATTCCGTGCATCGCTCCCGGATCTGCGCAGGACTCACGCCGTTGGGGCGGCTCGCGCAGGAACCAGAACGCTAAAGGGAACGCGCAGAGTGAGAGGCCGGCCATCACGAGCCACCCTGCTCGCCAGCCGTGCTCCGCAATGACTGCCGTGAGAATCCGGGGCGCAAAGAATGCGGCGAGGCCGGTGCCCGCAAGAGTCACGCCCAAAGCGAGCCCACGTTGCATCGTAAACCAGCGCGCGACCGCGGCGCTGTAACTCACAGGCGTCGTGCCGGCGCCGAGGATCGCAACCAACCCATATCCAGCGTAAAGCGACCACACGTGAGGCCCCATGAAACACAGCAGCGCGAGAGCTGCCGCCAATGCCACGATCGAAGGAAGCACGACACGGCGCACGCCGAATCGATCGCACGCGCGACCCACATACGGCACGAGCACGAAGATGCCGATCGTCAGACAGGTGGACGCGAGGCCGATCTGAGAGCGCGTCCAGCCAAACACGCGTTCGAGCGGCATCATGAAAGAAGAGAGCCCGTAAAACGGGAGCGCCGCGAGGCCGGCTGCACAGCCGATACTACTCGCGGCGACCACACCCCAGACACGCGAAGCGCCCACGCTGCTGCCCGTGTTGCCTGTCATTCCTACATCTTGATGCGTGCGGCCAGGCCCCATGTCGCGGGCTGTCCGATCGCGAATACATCCGCACCGATGCCACCGGCGGCGTTCACGCGATATTGCTCGTCGCCGATGTTCTTGCCGTACAGCTCAAGGTCCCAGCGACCCGTGTCGCTGCCGAAATGCGCGGCCACGTTCACGAGCGTGTAGTTCTCTTTGTCGATGGCGAAATTCTCCGGTCGCAGATAATGCGTGCCGACATATTTCCCATCGATCGCAACGCCCGCCATCAGCCCCGCCCCTATCGGCCAGTCGTACTGCGCGCCGAGCGTACCCGAATACTTCGGCGCGAACGGCAACACATTGCCATTGAAGGAGGCGGAAGTCCCGTTGGCGCTGATGCGTGATCGCAGGAACGTGCTCGTGGCATCGAACGTAAGGCCGCGCATCGGGCGCCACATCGCCTCGAGCTCTGCGCCGCGCACGATCGCCTTGTCGAGATTGCCGAGCTGCGTTTGTGGAATGATCGTGACGCCGTCGCCTGCGAGCACATCGTTGCGAATCTTGGCCTGCGGATCATCGTAGTCGGTGTAGAACAGCGCGCCGTTCAGCCGCACGGTGCTCCAGTCCGTCTTGAAGCCGGCCTCCACCGCACGAACCACTTCTTCCCGGTATGGCGTGAACGTGGTGACGAAGTTGCTCGAGGGGCCGCCGTCGAAGCCGCCGCTCTTGAACCCTTCCGAGAGCAGCACGTAGAGCAGCTTCCTCGCGTCGAGCTGGAAGTTGAGTCCCAGCCGCCCGCTCGAGCGATGCGTGATGATGTGCTCATCTCCCACTGCAGGCCCGACATTGTTCTGATTCGCGAACTCGCTGCTCCCGTCGGTGAATATCACCGAGCCGTTGCCGAAGAAACGGCGCTTCTCATACGAAAAGCGATAGCCGGCAATGAGCTTCAGCCGCTCCGTGAGCGTGAGTTTGTCATCCGTGTAGAGCGCCGCGCTGTCGGTGTCCTGCGTGAGATTCGAGAGCAGATTGTTCGCGGTCGTCTGGCGGGCCGCGAAATGCGGAGAGCTTGCGGCCACGCGCGTCGGTGCGCCCACGTAGTTGATCGTCCCGAGCCCGTTGACCAGCTGGCCCGCATAGATATTCCGCAGATCGTGATAGGAATCGTCGCTGTAGAAGGCGCCCACGATCCAGTCGGCGCGGCCCTGCTGGCCGGCGAGCCGCAGCTCCTGGCTCACCTGATCGAAGTGAATCTTCTCCTGAATGTTGAGCGCCTGGATGACCGTGCCGTCCTCATCCCAATTGCGGAAGAAGCTGAAATTCTCATACGCGGTAATGGAGGTGAGCGTTGCGAAGGAGAATTCGTGATCGACGCGTGTCGAGGCCCCGAAGAAGTCGTTGTCCATCGGCTGCAGGAAATTCACGCTCACCGTGAAATCATCCCTGGGCGGCTGCACGAATCCGCCGGCTGGATAGCCGGCGCGGCAGCCGGCGCGCGCGCTGGCATCCGGCGGACCGTTGCGGCCCGGGCAAGTGGCCGCACCGGGAATCTGGGTAGTGGGAATGGCTTCCCAGTTCGAAGCGATGCCGCTCTGGCGCGCGTAGTGCGTGAGAAACAGCACTTTGGTGGCACTGTCCGGCTGCCAGAGAAGCTGGCCGCGCACCGCGGAGTCGCGCGGAGCGAACGCTTCGCCG
>JBDTUL010000567.1:0-4268 GCA_040007735.1 Gammaproteobacteria bacterium
GCACAGCGTCATCATCCGCACGCTCGATCTCGGTGGCGACAAATTCATGGCACACCTCAACGTGCCGTCGGAGATGAATCCGTAGGAGCTCGAGAGACCCATCGGGTAGAGCTGAGTGGGGACACCCTTGAAGGTGGCTGTGGCCGTCATCATGCCGGTCTTGACGTTGATGTCGTAGGCGTTCATGACCTGCTGTCCGAGGAAGGTCTTGTACTTGGCCGTGCAGGCGGCGTCCTTCGCCGGGGCCGGACTGCCATTGTCCTGGTAGGCGTTCGCTTGGAGCAACTTCGTGGTCACGGTTCCCTTCTGCGCCCCGGCGATGCCGGCATTTGCGGCGAGCAGGCCTGACACGACGGTGAGGTACAGGAATCGGCGGCTTCTCATAGTCATCTCTCCCTTTCGCACGGGTGGCGATGGCGCTCCGCACCCTTCCGGCGGCCGATCCGTCGAACGGGTCCGGAATGCGGTTCTCTTCAATAGAGGTAGCTGCCCGGGCCGGGATAAACCTGACAGCCGATTGCCGCCTAGACCGTGTCCTCCACGAGATCGCGGTAGGGATGGTCATCTCTGCCCACCCCCCGCACAGATCCCGGCGGGCGCAATTCACGCACCGGGCTCCCACCTTGGGTGTTTGACGGCGAAGCGAACACCTGGCACTGGATGAAGGACGCGTGGCACAGGGAGCCAGTCCTCAGCGATTCGCGCGATGCGCTCCCACGTCGTTCGGTCCTTCTGGCTGCAGCGCCGAAGCGTGCGCCTCCATAGGTCGGTGACGTGATGACGAAACGTGCTCAGCCGCTGCGTGTTGGTCGGGACTGCGTGGTACGCGAAGTATCCTTGTACCACCCGCCGTAGCCACTGGCCCTGCTGCGGGATCGAGTCGTGCCTTCGCTGCCGCAGTTCTTCCCTAATGGCACGCAGCCTGATCAGCATCCGCTTCCGGCTAGTCCGCCGTTTGAGCTCGAAGTAGCCCCGACGGTTGCTGTGGCAGATATGCGTGAAGCCAAGAAAGTCGAACGTCTCCGGTTTCCCAAGACCGCGTCGTGCTCGCCTCTCGGCCGCGAAGCGACCGAATTCGATCAGACGAGTCTTATCCAGATGCAGCGAGAGCCCGAATTTCTCCATCCGCTCCCGTAGGTCCGCCATGAAGCGCTTGGCATCGCCTTCGTGCTCGAAACCGACCACACTGTCGTCGGCATAGCGCACGATGGTGACGACACCATGGGCGTCTCGCTTGCGCCACTGCTGCGCCCACAGGTCGAAGACGTAGTGCAGATAGATGTTGGCCAACAGCGGCGAGATCACCGCGCCTTGCGGTGTTCCTGCCTCCGTCGACTTCATCGCACCGTCCTCTACGACTCCTGCCGTCAGCCATTTGCGGATCAGACGGATCACGCGGCGGTCGCCGATACGGTGCTCAACGAAGCGGATCAGCCATTCATGGTTGACCGTGTCGAAGAATCCCGCGATGTCGGCGTCCACGATCCAGTTCACCTTCGTGCGAGCAATTCCTACTCCGAGCGCATCCAGCGCGTCGTGCTGGCCGCGTCCGGGACGGAACCCGTACGAGAACCCCAGAAAGTCCGTCTCATAGATCGCCTGAAGCACCTCCACCACAGCGCGCTGCACGATCTTGTCCTCCAGCGCCGCCACCCCCAGCGGGCGTTGCCGCCCGTCCGGCTTTGGGATGTACTTGCGCCGCGAGGGCATAGCTCGGTAGCTGCCGCTGTGGATGCGCCCATGCAACGCGATGAGTCGGGCTCGTAGGTCCCGCTCGTAGTCACGCCACGTGAGCCCGTCGACCCCGGGTGCAGCGTCTCGCTTCAGCCGCGAGAACGCCACCTCGAGTAGATCCACGGTCACGTGATGCGTGAGCGAGGTGAACCGCTCCTTCTTCCTCTGCCTTGCTGCTTGCCGTACACGTTCGAGCTGCTGGAACACGCTTCCCCGGCTCTGAGTCCGGCGCGTGCGCGTCTCGCCCGTGTTTCCCTTGGTCCTCTCCCTTCGCTCCACCGGCTCCGCACCCAGTTGCCCAGGCTTGTTCGCCGGCTTCCTCGCTACTATGGAGATGTCTGACTTCTCCTGTCCGTACATCATCGGCTACGGCTCCTCACCTTCCCGATGCGGACCGCCCGGAAACCTCCGAGCGGCCGGGCAGGAGATCTCCCGGTTCCCGTGCAAAGAGCTTCCCCGCATGCCAGGGTCTGCGACCACGCCGGGTCGGAGCAACGCTCGCCAATCGCGCGCCATTCCGTTTCGCCTTCCACCTCGGTGACGGTGTCGGCACCCGAATTTCACAATTTTTCGCGGCTCAATGGCTGGCCTACAGGTACCCCTGTCAACGCTTCATCGTGCGCCTCACGGCCCACGATGCATGACTCGGGGACAGCATGGATCGCTACTCCTTTGCTGGAGAGGACTTTCACCCCTTACTCCTTGCCGGTCTCCCGGCGCACCACCGAGATTGCGTGAGAGCCGATTACACTGCAGGACGACAACGGCCGAGATCACCATCGCCGGTGTTGAGCTCGCCCACCGAATTCGCCATAGGACAGTTTCGCATCGGCCGAAAAACAATCCGGGGAGCTGCATGCTGGAACGCGATCCTCGCCGCCTAGGCGAAAGCCCCTCGGTTCGCTCTCTGTCCTCGGCTCATGAGTTTGCACCAGAGCCGTTTCGCTCTGGCCGCGGCGCTTGCGCGGCTACTCCAGCCTTCGACCCCCGGGTTTGTGGCGCTCTCCAAGTTGCGTGGTATGCGCCGGCCAACCGCTGCGCCAAGGCGCTGACCGCCCTGGGCCGAATCGCCAAGTCGATTCACGAGGTCGCTGCACCTCGGTCCCGACCGGAATTTGGATCGACGGTCTGATGTTGCGTGGTATGCGCTACTGCCCCAAACTGCTGACATGGGGCTTGCGGGCCTATCTAGCCAATCCGACTCTGGCCGCAGGTTGACGACCGGCTTACGCCCGGAGAGACTCAGGCCCAGAGCCAGCGCCTGTCAACCGTTCGCTCCCAGCACCTGCAGAATCAGGGCAACGAGCAGTTACTAAAACCACTCGTCGCCGAGAGAAGCAACGTGCCGTTGCCAGCCGGATTTAGACCGTCGACGTAGCTTTCGACCCCCGGACTACTGGTCGCGGCCATGCCGTTCACGCCGAAGTCGTCGATCGTCGCGACGGTCCCCTGCTTGCGCAGGCCGAGACCCTGAACGCCACCGCTACCCGCGCTCGTGTTCCCCGAGATGTTGAGGCAGACGCTGTCGTTGATCGAGGAAGAGTTCCCGGCATCTACGCGGATGCCTTCACGCACGCCGCTGAGTGGTGCCGCCACGGTGTTGTTCTGAATCTTGACCCTAAGGCTGCCCGTCGTGCCGCGCGCGACCGCGAGAATTCCGTTGCCGTCCGTTGCGCTGACGTTGTTGTTCGCAATGGTCCATGTCATGGCGGGCGTGTCCGAGGCACCGAAGGTCACACCCGTGCCCCCGCCAATGCCCTGCGACGCCACCGTGTTGTTCGCGACGATCACGTTGTTGTTCACGATAAACGTCGAGGTGGTATCGCCGTTCGTCCCGCAACCGATGGCGGTCCCAAGCATGTTGGTGAGCGGGGCAGCTACCGTTCCGTTGTTTGAGATGTCGAAGTTTCCTTGGCCCTTTCCGGACACCGCGGCCAGGATGGCGCTGGTGCCCATCTGGTTCGCCGAGCTCTGCCCGTGGATCTGGTTGCCGGTGATCGAGATGATGTTGCCCGTTCCCGGCGTGCCGAAGGTGCCCGACGGGCCCGCGGCATTCGCGTTGCCGCCTTGGGTAAGGATACCGCCGCCGCCCGGGAAGTTGCTGATCACGTTGGTCGCGAGGGTGGCCTTGGTGACGCTCGCTGCTGTCGTGGCAGAGCCGTTGGCGATGAGGCGGACCGCAGAGCCCTTCGAAGTCCCGGAGGAGCCGGTAGTCGTGCCGCTGGTGAGTGTGTTCCCCGAAATGGTCGCATTGCTGATCGTACCGTTGAAGTTCTGAATATCGATGCCGTGCCAAGTGGCGTTGGTCAACGTGTTCCCCGTAATCGTTACGGCACCCGAAAGATTGTCTTCTGTGCCCGACACTCCTGTGTCGAAGCGCACGTTGGAGTCGTCGGGGAACGAGTTCGTGATATCGCCGAAGTGTCCATTGCTGTCGATGGTGGAGCCGGTCAAGGTGAAGTTGACGACTCCGGTTCCGCGAATGCCACTGAACGTGGTGTTCTCAATGGTCATGGAATTCAACGACACACTTT
>JBDTUL010000568.1:0-4252 GCA_040007735.1 Gammaproteobacteria bacterium
GATCATCTCCGCCGCCGCCCGCCCCGACGATCTCTATCACGGCGAGCGCCTGGCGTTCGAATTCCAGCGCACCGTCAGCCGCCTGATCGAGATGCAAGCGCAGGAATACCTCGCACGCGAGCACAAGCCGTGAAGCACTTGGGGGCTTACACGACCCCGCGCCGAATCTGGTCGAGCTCGATGGATTCGAACAGCGCGCGAAAGTTACCCTCGCCGAAGCCCTCGTTACCCTTGCGCTGGATGATCTCGAAAAAGATCGGGCCGATGACATTCTGCGTGAAGATTTGCAACAACAGCCCTTCGCCCTTCTGCGGGTTGCCGTCGATCAGCACGCCCCGCTTCTCGAGCTGCTCGAGATCTTCGCCGTGCCCCGGCACGCGCGCTTCGACACCTTCGTAATACGTATCCGGTGTGTCCTGAAACGACACGCCTTGCGAGCGAAGCACATCCACGGTGCGATAAATGTCCGACGAGGCGAGCGCGATGTGCTGAATGCCCTCGCCCTGGTATTCCCGCAGGTATTCCTCGATCTGGCTCTTGTCGTCCTGGGATTCGTTGATCGGAATGCGGATCTTGCCGCACGGGCTCGTCATGGCCTTTGAGAACAAGCCGGTTTTCTTGCCTTCGATATCGAAGTAGCGAATCTCGCGGAAATTGAACAGCCGCTCGTAGAAACCAGCCCACGTGCTCATGTGCCCGCGCATGACGTTATGAGTGAGGTGGTCTATGTACTGCAGGCCCGCCGATTCAGCCTTGGCGGGCGGAGCCACCGCGCGGAAGTCGACGTCATAGATCGAGCTGTCGCCGTACCGGTCCACGAGATAGATGAGCGAGCCGCCGATGCCTTCGATGCAAGGGATGTTCAGTTCCATGGGGCCCGCGGTCGCAGGCCCTGGCTTCGCGCCCAACTCGAGCGCGCGCCGATACGCAAAGGCGGCATCTTTCACCCGGAACGCCATGGCGCACGCCGACGGCCCATGCTTGTGCGCAAACCTCTGCCCGAACGAGCCTGGCTCGGCGTTGATGATGAAATTGATGTCGCCCTGCCGGTGCAGCGTCACGTTCTTCGAGCGGTGGCGCGCGGCCACGGGGAAGCCGAGCCGCTCGAACAGGGTGCGCAGCAGCTCCGCATCCGGCGCGGTGTATTCGACGAACTCGAAGCCATCCGTGCCCATCGGGTTGCTCATGTCGCGGGGAGTGCTCGCCTGGGTGCTGGTTGCCATGATGTATTCCGCGTCACGCGGCAGATTAGTTACAATTGCAACCATCATACGCCATACCCTTGAGTACGGACCACCCACCCATGTCCCAGCGCACCTCGCTCGAGCTCGATCGCTTCCTGCCCTACCGGCTGTCGGTGCTCTCCAACACCGTCAGCACGGCTATCGCAGGCGCCTACAGCCAGCGCTTCGGACTCACCATTCCGGAGTGGCGAGTGGTGGCGGTGCTGGCGAGAAGTCCGGGATTGTCGGCGGCCGAGGTGGCGCAACGCACAGCCATGGACAAGGTCGCGGTCAGCCGCGCGGTGGGCTCATTGCTGAAGCAACGGCGCATTGCCCGACAAATGGCGCGTTCGGACCGCCGTCGCTCGCTGTTACAGCTGTCGGCGGGCGGGCGCCGCGTCTATTCCGAGGTCGTGCCGTTCGCGCTGGCCTATGAACGCGCACTCATCGAGCCTTTGTCCGCCCGGGAACGGGCGACGCTCGACCGGGCATTGCGCATTCTGTTAGGCCGGGCCACGGAAATGGGGCCGGCGCACACGAACTGATTCGCGCAGGCCGAGAGCGGATGCCGGATTTGTTCCACCGGCACCTCGCGAAGCGAATTCCTTGAAATGACTGGTGCATCCGCCACCAAACCTGTCAAACACCTGTCGCCGCGCTTGGAGAACGGTCATGTATAATTCCGCGCCGCGCGAGGGGTGCCCTTGAAGACAGTCGCCGAATTCGAGATTCAGTATTACCAGTTCCTCGATGCGGAGGGCCGCTGCAGTGGCGCCCTGCCGGAGTTTGCGAGGGATGCCGCAGAACTCCTGAAGATGTACCGGCTCATGACGCTGGTGCGCACCTTCGACACCAAAGCCATCAACCTTCAGCGCACCGGCAAGCTGGGCACGTATGCCTCCTGCCTCGGCCACGAAGGCACTCACGTCGGCGTCGGTGCCGCCATGCGTCCCGAAGATGTACTGGTTCCGGTCTATCGCGAATACGGGTCGCAGTTCTGGCGCGGCGTGACCATGGCCAGCGCACTGCTCTACTGGGGCGGCGACGAACGCGGTACAGACTACAAAGCCACGAGCCACGATTTTTCCTGGTGCGTGCCCATCGGCTCACAAACATTGCACGCGGCCGGCGCCGCAATGGCGTTCAAGATTCGCGGCGAGAAGCGCTGCGCCGTCGCATACATCGGCGATGGCGGCACTTCGCAGGGTGCGTTCTATGAATCGATGAACCTCGCCGGCGCGCGCGCGTTGCCGGTGGTGTTCGTCATCGTCAACAACAAGTGGGCCATCTCGGTACCCATCGAAGAGCAGACGGCAACTCGTACGCTGGCGCAGAAAGCCATTGCCGCCGGCATTCCGGGCGTGCAGGTGGATGGCAACGACATCATCGCTGTCCGCCACATCGTTGGCGAAGCGTTGGCCACAGCGCGGAGCGGTGGAGGCCCCACGGTTATCGAAGCCGTTACGTATCGCCTCAGCGACCACACCACCGCCGATGACGCCACGCGCTACCGCCGCGAAAAGGAAGTGAAAGAAGCCTGGCGCACTGAGCCGTTGCTCCGCATGCGCGCTTATCTGGTGAAGACTGGCGCGTGGGACGACGCGCGCGAAGAACAGTTGAAGGCAGAGTGCACCGTGCAGGTTGATGCGGCGGTGGAGGAATATCTGCAAACGCCCAAGCAGTCCACCGACAGCATGTTCGACTTCCTGTTCGCGCGCATGCCGAAGAGCTTGATCGATCAACGCGAACAGGCGCGGCGCTACGCCGCCTCCAGCGGTCACTGAGCCGGCAGACGCATGGCGAAAGTGACAATGATCGAAGCTATCAACCATGCGCAGGCATGGGAACTGGCACATGACCCATCTGTTGTGGTGCTCGGCGAAGACGTCGGCGTGAACGGCGGCGTGTTCCGTGCAACGGCGGGGCTGCAGGAAAAATTCGGCAAGGATCGCGTGCAGGACACGCCGCTTGCCGAAGGCATGATCGCCGGCATGTCCGTCGGCATGGCGAGCCAAGGCATGCGCCCGGTCTGCGAAATCCAGTTCATGGGGTTCATCTATCCGGCGATGGACCAGATCGCGAACCACATGGCGCGCATGCGACACCGCACGCGGGGGCGCATGACGCTGCCCATCGTCGTCCGCATGCCTCATGGCGGCGGCATTCACGCGCCGGAACATCACTCGGAAAGCATCGAGGCGATGCTGGCTCATCACCCGGGCCTGCGCGTGGTATGCCCCACTTCGCCGGCGCGTGCGTACGGGTTGTTGCTCGCCGCAATTCGCGAGCCGGACCCGGTCATCTTCCTCGAGCCGGTGCGTCTCTATCGTCTCGTGCGGCAGGAAGTGGCGGACGATGGCCAGGCACTGCCGCTCGACGTCGCCTTCCGGCTGCGCGAAGGGTCGGATGTCACCGTCGTTACCTGGGGCGCGATGACGTTTGAAGTGATGCGTGCGGCGGAAGCCCTGCAGAAAGACAACGTGAGCTGCGAGGTCATCGATCTCGCCACGCTTTCGCCTATCGATCACGACACTATCCTGGAATCCGTGGCGAAGACCGGGCGGCTGGTTATCGTGCACGAGGCGCCCCGCAATTGTGGCATTGGGGCGGAAATCGCCGCGACCGTGGCCGAGCACGGTCTCTACGACCTGCAGGCGCCCATCCGGCGCGTCACCGGCTACGACACCATCATGCCGTTGTTCCGGCTCGAATTCGATTACATCCCGAGTGTGGCGCGCATCGTCGATGCCGTTCGGGAAACACTGGCTGACTGATCGCGCGGCACTTCTGCCGCGCGGGAGAAACCATGACCACTTTCAATCTTCCGGATCTCGGTGAGGGCCTGGCAGAGGCCGAAATCGTTCGCTGGCACGTGCAGGCCGGCGACACGGTGAAGGTCGACCAACCGATGCTGGCCGTCGAGACGGCGAAGGCCGTCGTCGAAGTGCCCTCACCCTACTCGGGTCTCATCAAGGTGCTCCACGGCAACGCGGGTGACGTCATCGCAACCGGCGCGCCGTTGGTAGAGT
>JBDTUL010000569.1:0-4251 GCA_040007735.1 Gammaproteobacteria bacterium
CCGCGACCCCCGGCGTGACAGGCCGGTATTCTAACCAGCTGAACTACCGCTCCGACTGGGTGGAGCCTGGCACCTGAAAGGTGGCCCGGCCCGCGAGGGGGCGCATCGTAATCGATTGATCGGGAAGCTGCCAGACTGTTTTGGGGTCTATCGGCCCACGGTTCATAGACCACACCCGGCGCTCGCCTCTCGCCCGCCAATACCCCGTCCCGGCACCTTGGCGGCTGGGCGGCGTACCCCGCTTGCCCGGGCACGTTGTGGTTCAAGGAACGGGCGCCGTCTTCGGCCCCCAGCTCGCCGGCCAAGGCCGAGCACGCCCGTCACCACCGTGCAGCTTCCGGCCGCCGAGAAGCGCGAGCGGACCGTTGGCATCGACGCCGCGGGCAACCACGTAGACATCGTCCACGGCGGCGACAGCGCGCTCGCGCGCGCTTTCGCCGTGACGGATGCCGCCCCTTTTCATGTGAAGATATCGACCCCGACCGAGGACGAGCGACCGCATGCCTGAATCTGAATCCATGACCACGGGTCAAGCACTCGTCCAGTCACTTATCGCGCAGGGCGTGGATACGGTGTTCGGGTTGCCCGGGGTGCAGACGTATGCGCTGTTCGATGCGCTTCATGAATATCAGCACCAGGTTAAGTACGTTGGGTCGCGGCACGAGCAGGGTTGCGCGTACATGGCCTTCGGGTATGCCAAGTCCACCGGCAAGGTGGGTGTGTACACGGTGGTGCCCGGGCCTGGGTTCCTGAATACAACGGCGGCGCTGTGCTCGGCCTACGCGGCGAATGCGCCGGTGTTGTGTATCACGGGGCAAGTTCCTTCTGCATACATCGGCTCGGGCGCCGGCATGCTCCATGAGTTGCCGGACCAGCTTGCGGTGATGAAGCTGCTTACCAAGTGGGCGGCACGCATCGATAAGCCGGAGCAGGTACCCGCGGTGATGGCTGAGGCTTTTGCGCAGATGACGAGCGGGCGGCAGCGGCCGGTGGCGGTGGAAATTCCGTGGGATGTGCTGCTCGCTAAGGGGAATGTAGAGATCTCCGGACGTGTGGAAAGCGCGGGAGGCTCGCAAGCAGCACGCTTGGCGCATGCGCGCACGCCTGGAAGTGGGACGACCTCCGCCTCAACAATCAGCGGCGACATCGACGAAGCCGTGGCCCTGATCCGCGCAGCAAAGAGTCCCATGATCATGGTCGGCAGCGGCGCCAACGAAGCCGGCGCTGAAGTGCTGGAACTCGCCCAACGCATCCAGGCCCCGGTTGTGTCATTTCGCAGCGGCCGCGGCGTCGTCAGCGACGACTCGCCCTACGCCCTCAACTGTGCCGCGGGCTTCCGTCTCTGGGACCAGACCGATCTGCTCATCGGCATCGGCTCGCGCCTCGAGCTTCAGTACTTCCGATGGCCTGCGCGCCCGCCGAATCTCAAACTCATCCGCGTCGACATCGATCCCGCCGAGCTCAAAAGACTCAAACCGCACGCGGGCATTCTCGCTGACGCGCGTGCCGGTACCGCCGAACTCATCGATGCGCTCGAGCGCTCCGGCTACGCCGGCGCCCGCTCCCGCGAACAAGATTTCATCGCGACGAAGAGCCAGGTAGACCGCGAAGTTCAGGAAGTGCAGCCGCAGCTGAGCCACCTGGAAGCGATCCGCGATGTGCTCCCGCGCGATGGGTTCTTCGTCGAAGAGATCTCGCAGGTGGGTTTCGCGTCGTACTTCGGCTTCCCCATCTACAAGCCGCGCACGTTCGTCACGTGCGGATATCAGGGCACGCTTGGGTTCGGCTTCAACACCGCGCTCGGCGTGAAGGTGGGTAATCCCGACAAGTCCGTGGTCTCTATCACGGGTGATGGCGGGTTCATGTTCGGCGTGCAGGAGCTTGCCTCGGCCGTTCAGCAGGACATCAATCTCGTCACCGTGCTCTTCAACAACAATGCGTTCGGCAACGTGTTGCGCGATCAGAAGACGAGGTTCCGGGGCGCCATGGGCTCCGAGCTGCGCAACCCCGACTTCGTCAAATTGACCGAAAGTTTTGGCGCGAAGGCCTGGCGCGCCAACTCTCCCGCGGAGCTGCGCGGCCATCTCGAGCGCGGCTTCGCCGAGAAGGGCCCCGTCGTCATCGAGGTTCCGGTGCCGCAAGGCTCGGAAGTCTCGCCGTGGAAATATCTGACTCCGGGTGGATACTAAGGAAACCGCATGCGTCTCGAAGCAATTTCAACTGGCCGTAATCCGCCTGACGAAGTGAACGTCATCGTCGAAGTCCCTGTGGGTGGCGAGCCCATCAAATATGAGATGGACAAGGCCTCCGGCGCACTCATCGTGGATCGGTTCCTGTACACGGCCATGCGCTACCCCGGCAACTACGGGTTCATTCCTCACACGCTGTCGGATGACGGCGACCCGTGCGATGTGCTGGTGGCGAACCAGCGCGGCGTGATTCCGGGCGCGGTGCTGGCGTGCCGGCCGGTGGGCGTGCTGAAGATGACGGACGAAGCCGGCGGTGATGAGAAGATCATTGCCGTGCCCGTGCCGCGGCTCACCCGCCGCTACGAGAAAGTGCACAACTATACGGACCTGCCTGAGATCACCATCAAACAGGTGCAGCATTTTTTCGAGCACTACAAGGACCTCGAGTCCACGAAGTGGGTGAAGGTGTTGGGGTGGGGGGATGCGCAGGAGGCCAAGGAGTTGATTGTGGCTTCCATGGAGAGGGCCAAGGCGGCGGCTGTTTCGAAGCCAAAATAGGACTTCCGGCCCGCCGATTTTCGAGAATGAGGTACCCCTGAATGCTCCGCAGAACATTCCTCGCAACCCTTCCCGCGTTGGGCGCCGTCGGCGCCGCGAGTGAAACATCATCTCAGACTCGCGCGGCAAACCCCAACCGCGATCGCCGCGACGTCACCGCAGGTGATCGGGTGGATGGCGCAACGTTTGCGTCGCGTTCCGCAGTGTGGGGTGTGCATGGTGCTGCGGCCACTTCTCAACCTCTTGCCACGCTGGCCGCCATCGAAATATTGAAAGCGGGCGGCTCCGCCGTCGATGCGGCCATTGCCGCCAACGCGTGTCTTGGGTTTCTCGAGCCCACCGCAAATGGCATCGGCGGGGATTGCTTCGTCATGCTCTGGGACCCGAAGACGCGCAAGGTGGCCGGGCTGAACGGCTCGGGGCGCAGCCCCGCTAATCTCAGCCTCGAAACCGTGCGCAGTCGCGCGCGCGACGGAATTATTCCCTCGAGCGGTGCCATTTCGGTGTCGGTGCCTGGCGCGGTGGAT
Organism: Gammaproteobacteria bacterium; assembly: GCA_040007735.1. Taxonomy (GTDB): domain Bacteria; phylum Pseudomonadota; class Gammaproteobacteria; order Steroidobacterales; family Steroidobacteraceae; genus JADGHX01. The sequence goes on from JBDTUL010000569.1 coordinate 3,275, forward strand.
GCGTGGTCGCAGCTGCACTCTCGCTACGGCAAGCTGCCGTGGAAATCGCTGTTTGCTCCCGCAATCGGCTACGCAACCGGCGGCGCGCCGGTTGCGCAAACCATCGCGTTCTATCTCAACGCCAGCTTCGGCCGCTTCACCGATCCTGCGCGCGGCATCGAGGAGACGGACAACTTCCGCAAAATCTGGGCGCCTGAGGGCAAGACACCACGTGAAGGCGAGGTGTTTCGCAACCCGGCGCTGGCCCACACGTTGCAGCTCATCGCGGACCATGGGCGCGATGCGTTCTATAAAGGCGAGATCGCCGACACGATCGAACGCTACTTCAAGCGCATCGGCGGCTGGATGACGAAAGCAGATCTCGCCGCCCACGAGTCGGAATGGACTCAGCCGCTCGTCACGGATTATCGGGGTGCCCAGGTGTATGGGCTCGCGCCCAACACGCAGGGCCTGAGCACGCTGCAGATCCTGAACATCCTGGAGACCTTCGACACGCGCGCAATGGGGTTCCAGTCGACCGCCCTGATCCACACCGGCGTGGAAGCCAAGCGCCTGGCATTCGAGGATCGTGCGCGCTACTTCGCGGACCCTGAGTTCGTGAAGACGCCCATCCAGTGGCTCATCTCCAAGGACTATGCGCGCGAGCGGGCAAAGCTCATCCGGCCGGATCGCATTCTCACGCCGGTTCACGCCGGGGAAGCGCCCAGTCACGGCGATACAACCTATCTCTGCACCGCTGACGCCGAGGGCAACATGGTGTCGTTTATCCACTCGTTGTCGGCGGGCTTCGGCAGCCACGTTGTCGCTGGCGATACCGGCATCATGCTCAACAACCGCGCCGGTCGCGGCTTCAGCCTTGTTGAGGGACATCCGAACGTGATTGAGGGTGGCAAGAAGACGATTCACACCCTGAACTGCTTCGCGATCGCCAAGGATGGCAAGACGTTCCTCGTTGGCGGAACACCCGGTGGCGACCA
>JBDTUL010000570.1:0-4233 GCA_040007735.1 Gammaproteobacteria bacterium
CCGTTGCCAGATCCGGAGCTGACGGCGGTAGCTTCTATTGAGCCGCCAACACCCGCGAAAAAATCGTCAGCGGGTCCTGAAACCGGCTCTCCTGCCCCCCAAACCCCAATCGAAAGTGCGCCGGCGCCTCGAAACAATCCCCGGGCGCAACCAGCACGCCAGCTTTGGCCAGCGCCTCGCAGAACGGCCGCGAGTCGCGCCCATCCACGAACCAGGGAAAAGAGACGGTTCCCCCGACGGGTCTCACCCATTGCAACACGCTGCGATGCTCGTGCATGAGGCCGTCGAGCAATGCGAGGTTGGCTCGCGCCACTGAATCCAACCGCGACAGAATGGCGCCGCGCGCGGTGAGAGCCGTGGTAGCAAGCGCTTCAAGGATGGGTGAGCTGCTGATCGTAAAGTAGCTTCGTGCGTTGATGAGCCGTTTGCGGCGCTTCGCGTCCCGATCGATGAGCCACCCGGTGCGCAGGCCGGGAAGCGACAGAGCTTTCGACATGTCGTTCAACACTATGGTGTTGGGTAGAACCGCGGCACTCGGCCTGGGCTCATTGAAATACAGCGGGTGATAGACCTCATCGACTGCAAGCGGAATGCCGCGTGCGGCGAGCGCTTCCGCAAGCTTCGTGAGTTCGGCGACAGCCATGACAGAGCCCGTAGGACTGTGCGGCGTGTTCACCAGAACGAGCCGCGTGGTCGCATCCACCACCGCCAGCACCTGGGCGGCGGTTTGCTCAAAGCCGTTGTCGCGCGAAAGCGTGTAAGGCTTGACGCTCATTCCCCACGCACGCGCCATCACCGGCATTGCCGGAAACACGGGCGCTGGCAGCACGATCGACCCGCCCGGCTCGGCGACCACGCAAAACAACGCCAGCAGTGCCTCCGACGCGCCCGTCGTCACCGCGACCCATTCCGGATCGGCGTTGTGAAAGTCGGCTATGCGCTGGCGCAACGCCTTCGTGCCTGCCGCCGGCGAGTACGCCACTCGCATGGTTTCCAGGGCCTTCTTCGAATCCTCATCGCCCAGCGCTTTGAGGTGGCCCAGCGTCCACGGCGGGCCTGTGCTCGCAGCGAGGTTGTAGCGAATGGGCGGTGTGGCGAAGTCGTGTGCCGAAAGCCATTCATCGAGGAGAAAGGGCTGCAGGTCCATATGCGCCTTAAGGCAGGGGAATGAATTCCTGGCCGTCGAGGTCGGGCAGTTTCATGCGGCCGGCGCGCCAGTCGGCCTTGGCCTGCTCGATACGCTCCTGCGAGGAGGAGACGAAATTCCACTCGAGGAAGCGCTCGCCGAGCGGCTCGCCGCCCAGGGCCATCACGACGGACGGCGCCAGAGCGCTCAGCACCGCGTCGGTATTCGGCTTGAAGACGAGCATCTGTCCCGGGTTGTACGTTTGCCCATCCACTTCAACGGAGCCGGACACCACATACGCAGCGCGCTCGGGGTATTGCGAAGGCAGCTCCGTGCTCGCACCTGCGTTCAACACCGCGTGCGAATAAAACAGGGGCGAATGTGTCTTCACCGCTGAGGAGACACCGAATGCCTCACCGGCCAACAGCCGCGTGCGAACGCCCGCTTGCTCGAAGACCGGAAGGTCGTCACTACCATAGTGAGTGAACATCGGCGCCGTCTCTTCAAACTCCCGCGGCAGGGCCACCCACGCCTGGATGCCGTGCACGAAGTCCCCTTGCGCGCGAGCTCGCTCGAAACGCTCGGAATGAGTAATGCCGCGCCCGGCCGTCATCCAGTTCACTTCGGCGGGATGGATCGCCGCCTCGGAGCCCACGCTGTCCCGATGCATGATCTCGCCATCGAACAGGTAGGTAACCGTGGAGAGACCGATGTGAGGGTGCGGCCGGACGTCAACCGTCTTCGGAATGGCCGGGGGAAAATCCACGGGCCCGAAATGATCGAAGAATACGAACGGTCCGACCATGCGGCGCTTCGCGTACGGCAGCACGCGTCCCACTTCGAAGCCACCGAGATCGCGTCGACGCTGGTCGATGACAATGTCTAGCATCGCTGAACGTTATCATGCCGCCGTCAAGCTGGCCCGCGCTTGACCGGCCCTCGGGCACCGAAAGTAGCCGCGCTGGGTCGAGCCGAAAGTGCTCGGGCGGGGCGGCAACCGGAGCCTTCGCGGTGGCGGGTCATCGACCAAGGCCGATCCCACCACCGCACCCGGGCCGGCGGCGAGCTGGCTGGTGAGGCAGCTCCAAGCCGCGCGCTGGAAACTGCAGTTGTCGGCAGTGCAGAATGCGGTCATGAACGCGAGACATCCGTTTGAATTGGCCCAGCCCGTGGTCCCCACCGATCACGCCATCGGGCCGGATCACGCGCCCGTGACGATCGTCGAATACGGCGACTTCGAATGCCCCAACTGCAAGCAGGCCGCCCCGGCGGTAAAGTTGCTGTTGCAGCGGTTCGAGCAACGCGTGCGGTTCGTGTACCGCCACTTTCCGCTCGAAGAAGCTCACCCCCACGCCATGATGGCCGCGCAGGCATCGGAATGCGCGGGTGCCCAAGGCAAGTTCTGGGAGATGTACGAGCTTCTGTTCGCGCATCAGGACCATTTGAAGGCCAAGCAGATTCACGGCTACGCGGAGCAGGTCGGGCTGGACATGGCGCGCTACACCGCGGAGATGGACGACCAGGTGTATCTGCAGCGAGTTCGTGAGCACATCGACAGCGGCAAGCGCAGCGGCGTGCGCGGCACGCCGGGGTTCTACGTCAACGGCATCGTTCAGGACGTGTCGTTTGGCATTCGTGGGCTGTTCGATGCCACCGAGGCGGCGCTTCACAAGCACAAGTGATCGGCAAAGCCGAAGCGAACCAGGTACCCACCCGCCCTCCTGGACGCCGGCCGATGCCACATGACAAGGCCCCTGATGACGGCGGGAACTCAGGGCCGAATGTCGCGTTGAAGTCGGACCTCATCGTTCAGTAAATAACCGCCCGCCTGGCGGCAGGCGCACGTGGCCACCCGAAAACTCGCCAAGTACCGCTCGAAGCGCGACTTCACGAAGACCGCCGAACCCAGCGGCCGGCAGAGCGTCGCCGCGTCCGATCAACTGCGATTCGTCATTCAGAAGCACGCCGCGCGGCGGCTGCACTACGACTTGCGGCTCGAGCTGGGTGGAGTTTTCAAATCCTGGGCCGTGACGCGCGGGCCTTCGCTCGACCCCGCTGACAAAAGGCTGGCCGTAGAAGTAGAGGACCACCCACTCGACTACGGCGATTTCGAAGGCACTATTGCGCACGGTGAGTACGGCGGAGGGACAGTGCTTCTCTGGGACCGAGGGTTCTGGGGCGCCGAGGGCACTAAATCTCCGCAAGCCCAACTCGCCGCAGGCGAGCTGAAATTCTCCGTCGCGGGTCAGAAATTGAATGGCAGCTTCGTACTCGTGCGCATGCGTAACGATCGCACCGGTGGCAAGCGCACCAACTGGCTGCTGATCAAACATCGCGACGAATATGCGACGCCGGGCGACGGAGATTCAGCGATCGCCCAGGATTTGTCTGCGGCGTCGGGGCGCACGATGGAAGCGATTGCCGCCGGGAAAGGCGCGGCTCCGAAGCCGTTCATGACTCTGCCGAAATCGAAGGCCAAGGCAAACGCCATCTGGCATTCGAAGAGCCCTCAATCCCCGGGCGGCCTGGAGTCGCGGGCTGCTTCAACGGCGTTGCGTTCGGCGGCGTCACGCTCCACGCGGTCGGCGAAAAGCCCGAGCGCCCGGAAATCCAGCTCGAAGGCGCCGCCTGAATTCATTCCGCCGCAGCTTGCGAAGCTCGTCGAGAATCCGCCAAGCGGCGCGGCTTGGGCCCACGAAATCAAGATCGACGGCTACCGCCTGCAGCTTCGGGCTGCGGGCGGCGAAGCGTCCGTCCGCACGCGCAAAGGCCTGGACTGGACGGAGAAATTTCCAACGATCGCGGCGGCAGCGAATGCCTTCCCCGATTGCATCATCGACGGCGAAGTTGCCGCGTTCGATAGCTCACACACCCTGAGCTTCCACGCGCTGCAGGCGGCCTTGTCGGACGGCGACGATTCGAAACTCGTCTATTTCGTTTTCGACCTGCTGTTCGAAGACGGCGAGGATCTGCGTCGCCTTCCGCTCAGTGAGCGCAAGCAACGCCTGCACGCGCTTCTCGAGCGCGCCGGCAACCCCAGCCCCTTCAACTTCGTGGACCATCTGGAATCGGCGGGCGATGCGGTGCTGAAATCAGCCTGCAACATG
>JBDTUL010000571.1:0-4231 GCA_040007735.1 Gammaproteobacteria bacterium
TGTTCCGAGTTTCGCAGCGTCGACACTGTATAGCGAATACGGAAGCAGCGTCGCGGTGGCGAACAGGAACACCAGCGTCAGGGCGACGAGCAGGATCGTCAGCGCAATTTCGTTCGGGGTTTTCTGTCGCTGGGCGTTTTCCACCATCGCGATCATGCGATCGATGAAGGTTTCGCCGGGGTTGGCTGTGACCTTGACGATGATCCAGTCGCTCAGCACTCGCGTGCCGCCGGTAACGGCGGAGCGGTCGCCGCCGGATTCACGGATCACCGGCGCGGATTCTCCGGTGATGGCACTTTCGTCCACGGAGGCTGCACCCCGAATCACTTCACCGTCTGCCGGAATGTAGTCGCCGGTCTCAACCAGGATGGTGTCGCCGCGACGCAGGTCGTCGGCGCGCACACGTGAGTGCCGGCTGCTGTCATCGATATCCGCCAGCTTCTTCGCGAACACGGTCTGCTTCAGGCCGCGCAGCGATGCCGCTTGTGCCTTGCTCCTGCCTTCGGCCATCGCTTCGGCAAAGTTTGCGAACAGCACGGTAAACCAGAGCCATATCGCAACGCTTGCGATGAACCAGGTGGGCGCTTCACCGCTGCCGGCAATCGCCCGCATCCACAGCACCGTAGTCAGGATGCTGCCGACGTAGACCACGAACATCACGGGATTGCGCCACTGCACGCGGGGATCGAGCTTGCGGAATGCGGCGACGACGGCCGGCCCCAGCAGCGCGCGATCGAACAGGGAGAGTTTCTGGCGGGTCATGGAGATTCCTTGGAACTTGGCGCGAGCCCGGCTTCAGGCCGAGCCCCACAGCATCAGATGCTCGACGACGGGGCCGAGCGCGAGGGCCGGCACAAAGGTCAACGCACCGACCAGCAGCACCGTGCCGATCAAAAGGATGACGAACGTGGGGCCGTGCGTGGGCAGTGTGCCAGCGGTGGCGGGCAATCGCTTCTTGGCGGCGAGCGAGCCTGCGATGGCGAGCACGGCAACGATGGGCCAGAAGCGCCCGAACCACATCGTCAGGCCGAGCGCGGTGTTGTAGAACATCGTGTTCGCGGAGAGACCGGCGAACGCGCTGCCGTTGTTGTTGCCGGCCGATGAGAAGGCGTAAAGGATTTCGGAGAAGCCATGGGCTCCCGGGTTCGCGACACCTGCCTTGCCCGGCGCCACCGATACCGCGACAGCCGTGCCCATCAGCACTATGAAAGGCATCACCAGAATGGCGACCGAGCTCATCTTCATCTCGAAGGCCTCGATCTTCTTGCCGAGGTATTCGGGCGTGCGGCCGATCATGAGGCCGGCGATGAACACTCCCACAATCGCAAAGATCAGCATCGAATAGAGGCCGGTTCCGACCCCGCCCGGGATCACTTCGCCCAATTGCATCTGGAACAGTGTGACGAACCCACCGAGCGGAGTCAGCGAGTCATGCATGGCAATCACCGCGCCGGTCGATGTCGCCGTGGTGAAGGTTGCGAACATGGATGACGCGGCGATTCCAAACCGCGCTTCCTTGCCTTCCATGTTGCCGCCGGGCTGGAGGGCGGTTGCCGCCTGATCGACGCCGAGCTGGGCGACAAGCGGGTTGCCCTGTTGCTCGCTGTAGGTGGCGAGGCAAAGCAGCGACACGACGAGAATGCCCATCGCAGTGAGCACCGCCCAGCCCTGGCGCGTATCACCGACCATGCGGCCAAAGGTGTAGGTGAGGGAGACCGGGATGATCAGCAGCGCCAGCATTTCCAGGATGTTCGAGAACGCATTGGGGTTTTCGAACGGATGAGCGGAGTTGGCGTTCAGGAATCCGCCGCCATTGGTGCCCAGCTCCTTGATGCTTTCCTGGGATGCCATCGGGCCCATCGGCAATGTTTGCTTTGGGGTGGTTGCGGTTTGGGTTACGGGGTTCCCTGCGGCATCCTTCAAGGCGTTTCCCGCAGCATCGCTCTTTGGCTGTTGGTAGCTGGTTGTCTCGAGCGTCGAGACTTCTATGTAGGCGCTGAAGTTCTGCACCACGCCCTGTGACACGAGCACCAGCGCCAGAATCGCCGACAGCGGCAGCAGCACATAGAGTGTGCAGCGGGTGAGATCGACCCAGAAATTGCCGATGGTTTTCGCGCTGTGGCGAGCCAGGCCTCGTATCAACACGATGGCCACCACCAGGCCCGTCGCCGCCGACAAGAAGTTTTGCACTGTGAGCGCCGCCATCTGTGTGAGATAGCTCATGGCGGATTCGCCGGAATAGCCCTGCCAGTTCGTGTTGGTGACGAAGCTGATAGCGGTGTTGAACGAGGAATCCGCCGACACCGCCGCGAAGTTCTGCGGGTTGAGCGGCAGCCATGCCTGAGCGCGCTGGAGGGCGTAGACGAGCATCACGCCTAACGTGTTGAAGACGAGCAGCGACAGGGCATATTGCTTCCAGCCGGTTTCAGATGCTGGGTTGATTCCGCACAGGCGGTAGAACAGGTTTTCTACGGGCGCGCCGGCGCGTGTGGCCCATATGGGGTGGCCTTCCATGACGTTTGCGATGTAGAGGCCCAGCGGCTTTACGCACAGGAGCAGCACGGCCAGGAACGATGCGATGAGCAACACAGATTGAGCGGTCATCAGAATTTCTCTGCTTTTAGGAGGGCGTACAGCAGGTAGCCGCAGAGTCCGAGCGTCAGAAGGCCGCTGAGCCAGTAGATGCCGTTCACTCGACACCGCCGAGGCGCGAGAGCGCCCACACCAGCCAGTGGGTCACCGCGTAGAGGGCGGCGATGATTGCGATGAACAGGATGTCCAAGGAGGTCGCTCCAGAGGTCGAAGATGGCGGTGGCGCCAAGGGAGCAACTTTAGGGAGGTGGGTGTGAAGACGGTGTGAGGAAACGGGAGCGCTGCCAGCCGCCCTGCGTTTGAGGGCTCTTGTTCGGGTTCCAGGCTGCGCCAGAAGCCCTCAATCGCCGGGCGGCTAAGAAATTCAGTCTTGAATCCAGTACAGTGCGGCCGTGTCGCGCGCCCCAATCTCGCCCGTCGGACAACACATGCCTCAACGCGCCTTACTGCTCCTGGCCAGCATCCTCGCCGTCTCATCCGCACCGGCCGCCACGCAGGACGACGTGCTCAACGCACTCACGAAATGCGCCGACCTGCCGGACGGTCCTGCCCGGCTCGACTGCTACGACCGCCTGGCACCACAAGTGCGGGCCGCTGCGGCAACCCGCGACGCGGCGCCAGCGCGCAGCCCAGCCATCAGCGGGCCAGCCACCACCGGCTCGGCCGTCGCAGGCGCGAACACGCCTGCCGCGGCGAATGCCTATCAGCCGATGGGCGGAGAAATCCTGCCGATGGAAATGGGTGTGTCGAGCTACCAGATAAAACGAGACGGCACGTTTACCGTGACGCTCGACAACACGAAGTCGAACCGGCCCAGCTCGTCGATCTTCAGCGCATCCCCGCACGCCGCGGTGAGATTGCCGATGCTGTTTTCAGCGACGTATCGGTTCAGCGCGTCCACGGCGTTCCTCGAGTAATCGAGTGCAACCACCTCGCCGCCGGCTTTGGCGAGCATCAACGACGTCCCACCGCTCCCGCAGCCGATATCCAGAATCCGCTTGCCGTGCAGCGGGCCGAAGAAGGCGATGGCATCGGTGACCGACCGCTCGATATTCCCGGGCAGCGTCGGCGCGGCGCCCCCGCGATACTGCGTTCCCAGAACTCTTCAGCGCTCTGCGCCATGCTCATTCTCCAGTTGGAAACGTTGCGCCGTCGGGCCGTTTTGTCATCAGCTCAGCACCCTTCCCGTCCGGCTTGTGCCGCCTCAGAAGCGAATCGAAATACGCAATGGTGTATTTGAGGCCCTCTGCGAGCGGCGTCGCCGCCTTCCAGCCGAGAGTCGCCTCGGCGAGGGTCGTGTCGGGCTTGCGTTGCCGCGGGTCATCGGCCGGCAGCGCGGAGTACACGATGCGGGACTGCGAGTTCGTCAGTTCCACGACGAGCTCGGCCAGCTGTGCAATGGTGAATTCCGTGGCGTTGCCGAGGTTGATGGGGCCCGTCACTTCATCCGGCGTTCGCATCAACCGGACAAACCCTTCTATGAGATCGCTCACGTAGCAGAACGAGCGAGTCTGCGAGCCGTCTCCATACAACGTGATGGGTTCGTTCTGCAGCGCCTGCACTATGAAGTTGGACACCACGCGCCCATCGGCCGGAATGCCGGGGCCGGAATCGGTGACGGTGAAGGTGACCCGATGTT
>JBDTUL010000572.1:0-4217 GCA_040007735.1 Gammaproteobacteria bacterium
CGCTGCAGAGCCACCTTTCAGTTTCTTGGGAATGTCGGACAACGTGCGCACATTGGCGGTGACATCCTCGCCTTCGTAGCCGTCACCGCGGGTGGCGCCGGTGACGAGTACGCCGTTCTCGTAGCGAAGCGACATCGACAGGCCGTCGATTTTCGGTTCGGCGGTGAACGCGAGTTCCTCGTCGGCGGGCAGCCGCAGGAACTTGCGGATGCGCTCGACGAACTCGACGACATCCTCTTCGCTGAACGCGTTGCCGAGCGACAGCATCGGCACGCTGTGCCGAACCTTCGCGAACTTGGATGACGGTGCAGAGCCAACGCGCTGCGTGGGTGAATCCGCAACGATGAGGTCGGGATGCGCAGTCTCGATTTCACGCAGCTCGCGCATGAGCGCGTCGAAATCCGCGTCGGTGATCTCCGGTGCGTCCTGCTCGTGGTAACGGCGATTGTGATGAGCAATCTGCTCGCGCAGCTCGGCTGCGCGAGCAGCAGCACGCGATTTCACTGCAGCGACTCCGTGGGCTTCCCGTCGCGAGCATCGCCGCTTCCCTGAGAAGCATCTCCGCCGCCGGTCTCAGTGCCTTCTTCAGAGAAATCGCTGGCCGAACCCATCTCCGGTTGCTCCACCAGGCTGTCGCGAATGCTCATGCTGCGCACAGGGGTCAGCGGCTCGCCACGTTCATCTTGCAAAGCGCCTTCGAGCCGATCGTTGAGATTGCGCGCGGTGGTGAGCAGCTCATCGAACGTGCGCTGCGCAGGCAGCGGACCGGGCAGCACTGCGAACAAGCTCAAGCCACCAAACCGTTGCCCATCGATAGTGTTCAGGGCAAACGTGCCCGGCTTCGTAAGGCTCGCGGCGCTCAGCACGGCGCGTGAATCGGGCCCTGCCTTGTGGAAGATGTCGAACTTGCCGAGCACGAACCCCTCGGCAGCCAGCGCCATGCGCACCGTCCGACCGGAGAACCGCGCGGCCGGTGCGGACACCAGGCGCAGGGCAATGATTTTGCGAGTTTCCTCAGAAGGCCAGCTCACGACGGGGTCACCAGCAGCAGTGGCGCCGGTCGGGGCTGCAGCCTCAGTGGTTACGCCACCAGCAGCAGTCACGTTCGCAGTCGCGTGAGCATCCGCACCGGTCGCTTCGGCCGTGGCCATACGAGCATCCGTACCGGTCGCTCCAGCGGAGGCCATACGAGTGCCGACACCGGGTGCTCCGCCCGACGCCGTACGAGTACCCACACTGGTTCCGCCAGCTGCGGCGGTACGAGCACCGCCGCCGGGGCCACTCTCCACAGCACCCGGCTCAGCCACCCACTCCGCCATCGGCGCCGCCTCAGTGGCACTGAATTCCAGTTCTACGTCCCGCCGCCCATACCCCATCACGTGACTGGGCTCGTTCTCCACCCCCACGTTGAACTGCGCGGTGACCACATCTTCGTCCGCGACCCAATCTTCAGGCGGCTCGGCCAGGATCGCCGGATTCTCAGTGACCCCCGTCTCGCCTTCCACCCGCAACCCTGCGAACGAGTCACCATCCAGCTCGACGATGCGCGGGTCCGGTGTAGGCTCGCGACCGCGCACTGGCGCACGCATCTCGCTGGAACGAGGCTCAGGCTGCAGCTCAGGAAAAGTAATCGTGGGCTCACGGTGCACGCGGCCTTCCGCGCCGCTCTCCCCCGCGAGGCCGACCCGCTCGGAGCCCACACCTACACCCGCGCTCGTATAGCCCGCCGGCGCGGTGCCCGACGTTACGCCGCCCTGATTGATGCCGTTCCGCGGAGCCTGGCGTTGCCGACGCAGTTCCCACCAGGCCAGCGCTCCGATGAAGAGCGCGCCCAGAACGAGGAGAGTCCAGCGCAGTTCAGGCATAAACCGCTACGACCATGGGTATCAGACCGCCGCGAGCCGGATGGCTTCGTCGACGTCCACCGCAACCAGACGCGAGACGCCCGGCTCATTCATCGTGACGCCGATGAGTTGAGAGGCCAGCTCCATAGTGGTCTTGTTGTGGGTGATGAAGATGAACTGCACTCGCTGCGACATCTCCTTGACGATATCGCAGAAGCGGCTGACGTTGTGCTCGTCGAGCGGCGCATCCACCTCGTCCAGCAGACAGAAGGGTGCCGGGTTCAGGTCGAAGATCGAGAACACGAGCGCGACAGCGGTAAGCGCCTTCTCGCCGCCCGAGAGCTGGTGGATGGTGCTGTTCCGCTTGCCCGGCGGGCGCGCCATGATAGAGATGCCGGCCGCCAGCGGGTCTTCCCCCACCAGCTCCAGGTAGGCGTGGCCGCCACCGAACAGGCGCGGAAATTTCTCCTGCAGCCCGGTGTTGATCTTGTTGAAGGTCTCTTCGAAACGCGTGCGCGTTTCCTTGTCGATGCGCTTCATGGCCTGCTCGAGCGTGTCGAGCGCATCGGTCAGATCCTTGAACTGGCGATCCAGGTAATCCTTGCGCTCGGTCTGCTCTTTGAGCTCATCGATCGCGGCGAGGTTCACCTGGCCGAGCTTCTCGATATCCGCGCGCACGCTGCCGAGGGAGTCTTCCCAGACGGGCACGCTGGAATCCCCAGGCAAGCCGAGCTGCACTTCCTCCAGCACGAAGTTCGTGGCAGCAAACTGTTCGGCGATGGATTCCCGACGCACGCGGGTTTCCTGCGCGGCCAGGCGCGCGGCTTCCATGGCTTCGCGCGCAACCTGCACGCGTTGCTCCGCCTCCACTCGTTGACCATCGAGCTCGCGCAACTCGGCATCGGCGTCTTCCAACGCCCGCCGCGCCGTCGAAAGCTCAGCTTCCACTTCGAGCCGACGCGCCAGCGCATCGTCCAGCCGTGACTGCAGCTCGAGAATGGGAGCGTCGCCGCTCGCCAGCTCTTTCTCCAGGTCGGCACAACGCTGTGCGAGCTGCGCGCGCTGCTCGACCATACGAGCGAGCGACACCGTTACCGAGCTTTCGGTGGACCGGCGCGACTCACTGCGAATGAGCAAATCCCGGGCGGCCATCTGCGCCGCCTGCGCATCGGCACGCCGTGCGGCCACCGTTTCGCGGCGCTCTTCGCGCTCGTCTTCCAGCTCTGGCTTGCGCGAATCCAGTTCGCCGAGCGTGAGCAGCCCACGATCCAGCTCGCCGCGCGCACGCGCCATGGCTTCCTGGGCTACACCGACTTCGCGCGCAACTTCAGAGGCTTCCGCGTCCAGCCGCGCACGGCGAAGGGTGGATTCCTGCGACCGCGCACGCATGGCTTCGAGCTGCCCGAGCAGATCCGCATGCTCGCGATGCGCACCCTGGATGCCGGACTGCGCGCCGTCACGCTGGGCTTCCGCATCGGCCAGCGACTGACGAACCTCGCCGAGGCTTTCTTCCATGGTCCGCACGCGTTCTTCCGCGACGGAGAAATCAGAACGCAGGGACTTCAGGCGATGCTCGCGCTCGATGACACCAGCATGGTGATCTTCGCCACGACTGACCCGCAGCCAGTTGCGGCCGAGCCATTCACCCCGCCGCGTCATGATGGACTTGCCTGGCGGCAACGAACCGCGGCCCGCCAGCGCTTCCGCCAGCGTGTCGGCCGTGATGACGTCCCCTAGCGGATTGATCACCGCCGCGGGGCCCTTCACCTTCGCGGCGAGGCTTCCAGGCTGCGCGACACCAGCGCTCTCACCCGCTTCGATAACGGCGACGCGCCCGCTGTTGAAACCATCCAGCGCGGTGGCGACGTCGTCCAGCCGATCTACGCAAACGGCTTCGAGATAATCACCGAGCGCGGTTTCAACCGCGCGTTCCCAACCCTGTTCCACTTCGAGTGTCTGCGCGACACGCGTGTTGCCGCCGAGCCCGCGACCGGCCAGCCACTCGGTGGCACGGCCTGCTTCGTGACTGAGCGCGGCCTTCTGCAGCGCCTCGAGCGACATGAGCTCAGAGCGGGTGCGTTCACGCGCTCCGCGTACAGATTCCAGCCGAGCCTCGACGGCAAGCTGCTCCGAGCGCAACGTCTGAACCACTTCCAGCGCCTGCGACAGCGTATCCGCCAGCTCTTCGCTCTTGAGGCGCGCCAGCGATTCGCGCTCGGTCAGCGCTTCGAGCTGCGCATCCGCGCTTTGCGCGGCAATGGTTTCGCGCTCGACGGCGAGGCGATCGGCCTGCGCCACGAACCGGCGCAGCTGATTTTCCAACTGCTCGATGCGAGCGCGCTCCACCTGCGTGGTCTGATGCGCGGAGCCGAG
>JBDTUL010000573.1:0-4210 GCA_040007735.1 Gammaproteobacteria bacterium
CGCCCGGGCTCGAGCCCTGACGCTATTACGCTGTATATGGGAGTATAGGTCTCATATAAGGTAATTTTGGCAGTGCCGCAAGTCGCGTAGCGGGCCGCTTGGGAGGGGCGGGGTTCCGCAATCAGGGGGGCTTGGAGCTCGGACTGGACAGGGTCCTGCCGACGTGGGATATGCATGGAGGCATGACCTCCGCCACCACCAGACGTACCCCGCGCGCCCCCTGTACCGATTCAGGCCCGCTCCATGCGGTGTGACCGGGTCTGGTTCAACGCGCGAGTCGCAACCCTTGCGCCCAACCGCGCGGGGCTCGGCGAAATCGAAGACGGGCTCATCGCTTCGCGCAATGGAACCATCATCTTCGCAGGTTCTAAACGCCGTGCGCCGCGCGATCTGCGCGCCGCGGATGCAGTGGATTGCGAAGGCCGCTGCATCACGCCCGGCCTCATCGATTGCCACACTCATCTCGTATACGCCGGGAATCAGGCCAGGGAGTTCGAGGCGCGGCTCGCAGGCGAGCCATTGGAAGAAAGCGCGCAAGCCGGTGGCATCGTGTCCACGATCGATGCAACACGAGCCGCCACCCAGCCCCAACTCCTGGCGTCAGCGCTCCCGAGGCTGGATGCGCTCCTGGCAGAAGGCGTCACCACGCTCGACATCAGATCCGGCTACGGAATCTCACTCGAGCACGAGTGCAAGCAGCTCCGCACTGCTCGTCGACTGGCGCGACGGCGGCGAGTAACCGTGCGTACCACGTTCGTGGGCGCCTCTGAGCTGCCGCCGGAGTACGCGTCGCGCCCCGATGACTACATTCAGGAAGTGTGCGAGGTCATGATCCCAGCCCTGGCTAAGGAGCACCTCATCGACGCGGTTCATGCTTTCAGTGAAGCCATCGGCTTTTCAGGCGCGCAGGCCCGGCGGGTACTCGAAGCCGCGGCGGCCCATGGCTTGCGCTCCAGGGTGCACGCCGAGCAATTGTCCAGTCAGCACGGGGCCACTCTGGCCGCCCGATTCCACGCGCTATCTGCGGATTACCTCGAACATCTGGACGATACAGGCGCCACTGCGATGTCTGGCGCCGATACCGTCGCGATTCTTCGGCCGGGCGCCTTTTACTTCGCGCGCGAGCACCGTTTGCCGGAGATCCGCCTGCTGCGCAAAAACGCCGTGAAGATGGCGCTGGCGACCGGTTGCAATCCTGTCAATGCGCCCGTCACTTCACTCCTGCTCGTCATGAACATGGCGGCGACGCTATTTCGCATGACCGTTGAAGAATGCCTCATCGGCGTCACGCGTGCGGCCGCCTGCGCGCTCGGGATGCAGGATCGCATCGGCACGATCGAGGTGGGCAAACAGTGTGACCTCGCAATCTGGAACATCGAGCGCCCCGCGGAACTCGTCTATCACGTGGGATTCAATCCCCTGCATGCGCGCGTCTGGCAAGGCGGGCGATAAGCAACTCACTCCTGCCAGAGCGGCATCTCGCCCATGGCAACCTTCGATGAATTTCCCAGCAGGAAGTCATCGAACACATCAATGGTGTGCGGGAAATCCTTGCGTATGCTTGCGGTGAGCTCGACCGAGTTCTTCGACTTCTTGACCGCTCGCTCGAACGCGGCGAGATACTTCCTGGTGTATTCCAGCGAGCTCGCGTCATCCGGCAAGCCGGGTTTCTTGTGGCCTGCGACCACGGTAACAGCTCCTAGGCTGGCGAGTTGCTCCACAGAGTTGGCCCAGGCGAGTCGCGCATCGTGCGAAGACTCGCCGAGCCACAGGTGCATTTCATTGAAGAGCAGGTCGCCCGCCATGAGCGCCTTGGCATCCGGCACCCACACGGCGGTGGAGTGCACGTGATCGCCCTGCAGAGGTCCGATTATCTCAATGCGATGCCCCTCGAGTTCCACGAACGGCTTTTCGAGCGCGTTCGGTGCAGTAGGGTGGCGCGGGCCGTTGGCACCGAGCATGGCGCCGCCTTCTGGAACAAGGTGACCACCGAGACCTTTGCGCAGCCGGATAGCCAGCCACGCGATGCGTTCCGGTTCCGGCCACGTGATGCGTTCCGGTTCGACGGCACCCTGCGCCGCGAGCGAGCGGGGCCGCTCACCATCGTGGGTCTGGTCTGCGGGGCGGTGCGCATACAGCACACGCGGGCGCATATCGCCGGAATCCTGGCGCCCTCCTATTTACTCCTGGCGCCGATACAGCGTGAATTCGAGCTGACGCTCCAAGGGGGGCCGGGCATCACCGTTCATGCGGGGGAGTTTTTCCTCATAGACCATGCGCGCCCCTATGAGCTGGTACACGGAGAGGGCGTCCGTACATTTTGCATAGACGTTCCGAGGCAGAGCCTGGACGAGCGCATGACAGGCGCAGAAGGTCTGGCCGGCCGGCTGATGCGGCCCGAGAGCGCCATGTCGCGAATGTTGATTGGCTTGTTGCGAAACCTGAGCGATGAAGTGAGTCCCTCGGGCATCGCGGGGCTCTCGCCGGCCTTCGGCCAGACCCTGCTGGGCTTCGTTTCGGCGACCTGTTCCGAAGTCACACCGGCGCCGCTCGGCCGCGGCGTTACGGCGCGTGCGAAGGCTTACCGCTCGTACATCGACTCGAGACTCTCAGAATCGGAGCTGAAGCCGGCTGACGTGGCGTCTCACTTCGAAGTGTCGGAGCGCTATGTTCGGTCCGTATTGAGAGCGGATGGCGAATCCTTTTCCGTGTATCTCTTGCGCCGCCGGCTGTCCCGATGCGCAAGCCTCCTCGTCGACCCCGACTGGGGCCACGCCACGATCATGGAGATCGCATTCAGCGCAGGCTTCAGCAATGCCACCCATTTCGCGCAGGCGTTCCGCACTCACTACGGCGTTGCTCCCCGGGAATATTGCAAGCAGCGCGGCCAAGCGCTGTGCCCACGGTAAGCCGTTCTCCTGCTTCGCCTTTTCGGCCATGCGCTAGAATGCGAGCCCAACCACCGGGGTAAGCATGAAAACCAGTACCGATCGCATCCTGACCACGCATGTCGGCAGCCTGCCGCGCAGTGATGAGGTGTGTGCGGCCCTCCTGGAAAAGGAACACGGCAAGATCGCGGACGAGTCTGCTTTCGATGCGCTCATGGCGAAGGCCGTGGTCGAGGTCGTTGCGCTACAGGCTTCCCTCGGCATCGATGTGGTGAGCGACGGCGAGACGAGCAAGGTCGGCTACGCCACCTATATCAAAGACCGTAACACCGGGTTTGGCGGAGATTTCACCCCCAAGCCGCACAAGGACCTCGCAGATCACCCGGACTATCGCGAGCTGCTCGCGAAGACGCGCGGTCCGCAGCTCTTCCGCAGAACATGCTGCGTCGGTGACATCGTGTCGAAGCGCGATGGCTCGCTCGAGAAAGACATCGCAAACCTCGAGCGCGCGGCGAGCAGTGTGAAGGTGACCGAGGCGTTCATGAACGCGGCATCGCCGGGCGTCGTCTCGGCGTTCCAGCCCAATCGACACTACGACAGTGACGAGAAATACCTCACCGCCATCGCCGATGTGATGCGCGGTGAGTATCGCGCCATCACCGATGCAGGCCTGGTGCTTCAGGTGGACTGCCCCGACCTGGCCATGTCGCGGCACACGGCCTTCCAGGACCTCGACGAGGCGGCGTTTCTGAAGCGCGCGGAGATGCACGTTGCGATTCTCAATCGCGCGCTCGAAGGCATTTCGCCTGAGATGATTCGCGTGCACATCTGCTGGGGCAACTACGAAGGCCCACATACGCACGACATCGAGCTAGAGAAGATCATCGCGACGGTGCTGTCGATCAACGCGCGTGCCATCTCGTTCGAAGCGGCCAATCCGCGGCACGAGCACGAGTGGACGATCTGGCGCGATCGGGCGCGCGATTCGAATCGCATCTTCCTTCCCGGCGTGCTCGACACGTCGACGAACTACGTGGAGCACCCCGAGCTGGTCGCGCAGCGAATAGAGAGGTTCGCGCGGATCATGGGGCCCGAGCGCGTCATCGCCAGCACGGATTGCGGATTCGGCACGTTCATCGGCAGCGTCGCGGTCGCGCGCACGGTGGTCGACAAGAAGCTCGAATCCCTCGTGGAAGGCGCGCGCATCGCCTCTACGCGTCTGTTCGGTCGCGCGGCTGCGTAATCCTGCGCTTCACGGCGGGAACCGCATTCAGCGTGGCCGGATGACGATGCGGTTCGGTTCCTCGGTCGCGGTCAGCACA
>JBDTUL010000574.1:0-4210 GCA_040007735.1 Gammaproteobacteria bacterium
TCGTGCCGAAAGCTCCCAGCGCCGCGGATGCCTGGAACGCGTTCGTCACCGAGGTCAACAACGATTCGTCGAGCACCTCGGGAGTTCGACACCTGCGCGTAGAGTTCCAGCGCCCACGCAATCGATCGAGCAAGTCTTCGAAAACGCGCAGGCCATGATCTTCAGCCGCCCGGCGTTTCAGGGCCCGGCCCTTAATCGCCGGCTGGGAAAGTGTGTTTTTTCCTGGAAATCTATAAAAAGAGAGATCTTAGCCGCCCGGCGATTGAGGGCCTCTTGATAATTCCTCAATGGAACTGAAATCCTCATCCAACCCAAACATCCGCGGCCCCAACACAGCCAAACTCTCAGGCCTGCGCAACATGGGATCCGCGCTATACCCCAACACCTTAACCCGCTGCCCATAAGCCAGCATCTCTGCCGTCAACGGCTCCCCCGACTCCCGATCCAGAATACTGATCAAATCCGGCACCAGCGTCACCGTCGCGCCATTGATGCGCGCAATGATGTACTCGTTGCGAATCTGCACAGTGCACTCATCCCCCGACCCGGAGAGCGCTTGAATGGTGGCCAGCCCCCAGTGCCAGCTATCCCGCGTCTCGTGCACCACATCGGTAATCTTCCCGTCGAATAGAATCCTCGCCATCCGCCCATCCCAGCTATTCAGATACGCAATGAGATCGGCAAACACATCGCTGGAGGTGTCCCGCGCCTTGCGAATACAACGCCCGATCTCGAGCGTCTGAGTCAGCGTTCGCTTCACCGCAACTTCGCGCGCTTGTTGGCCCGACATTGGGTAGATGGCCATGAACGCCATGGACCCCATCGCCACGGAAACAACGCGACACAGCTCTTCCGCCATCCGGTCGCTCACGGCTTCGATCGTGACCACGTTGCCGGAGTCGTCCATCAGAATTCCAGGCGTAGCGCGCACGCCATAGATGCTGAACGTGGTCATCTCGAGCTGCGGCACGGCCCGCCCGATGCCATCCGCATCCAGCACCGGAATGCCGCTGATCGCGGACAGCGCCAGCGGAAACATCGAATTGGCGCCACCGATCTCCGCGCTGATCAGCGCATCGATCTTGCGGCCATAAAAGGCTTCGCTTCGAGCGAGCAACGCACGCAGCATCCGCTCGCTCACCAGGTGCTCTACAATCACGGAAGGCGCCCCGATTCCCGCAATCGACAGCACGAAAGCATCAGGCGCAATCTCATCGCACGACACAACCTTCGGATAGTTGCCCTTCTTGATCTGCGCGGTGACGAAGAGCTCGCCGATATAGGGGTCCCCGCCCCCGCCGGTCCCCAGCAGCACGGCGCCGCGCGCCATATCCTGAATAATGTGTACGGTGTCGACCAGATACATGATTGAAACGTCCCTCGTCTTCGCTTCTGGCCTTCGCGTCAGGCCAGCACGGCCACGGGGCCGACCGCGCGCACCTTGATCTGCGTGGCGCCCGCTCGCATGTGCATCATCGGCAGCTCGATCACTTCGACGATCTCGACATGATTGGCGTCCGCCCCCGCCCGGACAGCGGCGGCTTTCGCCTCGTCCTTGGCCATCTGCAGAGCGACCTCGCGGCCGAGAGTCGGTATGTCATAGAGTTTGTCGACCCGCCCGCTGATCAACGCGATGGCAGCGCCCACGGCATTGGCCACGTCCGCATGCTTGGGCCGTAACGTTTCAGAGGCACCCTTGAGCGGTCGCGCGACGATGATGTTGCCGCCACCGACCAGCAGCAGCGGCAAGGGCGCAGCGCTGACCTTGATCTGATCGATCGCCTCTTCGATCTGCACCTGAATGCTCTCGAGCGCAGCATCCACTACAGATTGAGGAATGTTCCGAACTCGGGACTTGTCGCCAATGGTGGCCAGCCCCGCGCGCACGGCGATGTCGCTGGCGGTGAGTGTCGACCCGCCGAAAATCTGGCCCTCTTCGAGCAGGCGGAAGCCCACGGAGTCCGGCCCGACCTTCCAGCCACCGTCGATCTCGCGAACATGGCTGCCGCCGCCCACGCCAATCGAAAGCACGTCCGGCATGCGGAAATTCGTGCGAACGCCGCCGATGTAGTTGGCCGCAGTCGTCTCACGCGGGAAGCCACGCGTGACGAACCCGATGTCCGTGGTCGTGCCGCCGATATCCACGACAATCGCATCCGCCAGCCCGGTCAGAAAGGCCGCGCCCCGAATGCTGTTCGTCGGCCCCGAAGAACAGGTGAGGATCGGCAGCATCGCTGCGGTGTTGGTCGTGATGAGCGTGCCATCGTTCTGGCTGATGAAGACCGGCGCCCGGATAGAGAGATCCTGAATCGCACTCTCGAGCGAGCGCACCACCCTGGCGCCGAGCCCCGCCAGACTCGCATTGATGATGGCCGCATTCTCGCGGTCGATGAGCCCGATGCCGCCGACGTCCGACGAAAGCGTGATCAGCGCATCCGGCATCACCTTGCGAACGATGTCGCGCGCGCGATGCTCCAGGTCCGGCCGAATGGGCGCGAAGTTCGCGGAAATCGCTACGGTGCGCAGTCCCTTGCCGTGTGCGTCCAGCGCCGCCTGGCGTATGGCTTCTTCGTCCAGCGGCGCGTAATCCTGCCCCGTGTAGTACGAGCCGCCACCAACCATATAGATGTGCTCGCCGACAGCGCGCGCGGCGTCTTCAGGCCACCCGGCGAGCGGCGGCACGCCGTCAGCCTTGGGCAACGAAACGCGCAGAATCGCCACTTCGGCCAGGTCTCGACGCTGCACGAAGGCGTTGACGAACTGGGTGGTCCCAATCATCACCGCTTCAATGGCGTCACGGCGCACGCCGCTCTGTTCGAGTATGCGTGTAACGGCGCTGACCACACCGCTGCGCACGTCGGGTGTCGTAAAGCTCTTTGCAGTCGCGACGACTTCCCTGCCACTCAGCAACGCGGCATCGGTATTCGTTCCGCCGACATCGATGCCCAGTCTCAATCGCTCGCCCGGTTTCTTGCCACTCATCCGCCCTTTCCCCCGCTTCCTTCATCATCACTAGACCATGCGGGCCTGCGCCAGACCAGAGCTGGCGCGGAGTAACGAGGCTGGATTTAGGGTAGCAGCCGCCGCTTCGGGCGGCGGAGGACGGCTCAGGCGAGGCCGTTCTTACAAATACGGCCCTCGCGCACGATCAGGCGTAGATTTTCGTGCCGCTCGAGAACCGTGATATCCGCAAGGGGATCGCCGTCGACGACCAGCAGATCCGCGAACGCGCCAGGCGCAATCGTGCCGAGTTTGCCGCTCATCTGCAGCAGCTCGGCATTCACCGAAGTCGCGGAGCGCAGGATATCCAGAGGCGTGCAGACCTCGCGCCTCAGGCGGAACTCGGCCGATTGCTGATTCATCAGGTGGCCCAGCAAGTCCGTGCCAAAGCCCACTTTCGCCTTCGCCTGCATCAGACGTTCGAGCGACAGGTTCGCCTGATCGCCGACTTCCCGCATCTTGCCGACCATCGCCGCCGGCAGCCCGAGCGAGGAGCCGGCACTGCGAATGGCATCGATGATCGCAAGCGTCGGTACCGCGAAGGCGCCCCGCTCCGCAATCGCCTGCGCGCCGCTCGCTTCGATCATCGTTGCGTGCTCGATGGAGCGCACCCCGTTGGCCACACAGCGCAGAACCGCTTCGTTGGTATGAGCGTGCGCCATTACGTAGACGCGGCGCGTGGCCGCTTCCGCAACCGCGACTCGGATTTCTTCCTCGGAGAGTTGATTCATCCAGATCGGGTCGGTCGGCGACAGCACGCCGCCGGACACAAACAGCTTGATCTGGTGAGCCCCGGTGCGAAGCTGATCACGCACCACTTTGCGGATCTCGTCCGGCCCGTCGGCCACTACAGCGAGCGCCCCGCAATACGCGCAGGCACAGACATCGTAGTGGGCGGGATGTCGCAGGTCTCCGTGCCCGCCGGTCTGGCTCACGGCGAGCCCCGGATAGAACAGGCGCGGACCATCGATGAGCCCGGTGCGCAGCGCCGTCGCGAGGGCGAAGTCCCCGCCGGCCGCGTCACGAATCGTAGTGAAACCCCGTTGCAGCGCCTGCTCGAGAATGCGCTTGGCGTGCAGGCCCCGCAGCTGGGGTGCAACGTTGTCGATCAGCGCCGGGTTGAGCTCCATGCCGTACGCATGGAAGTGCGCATCGATCAGGCCGGGCATCACGGTGCGGCCGCCCACATCGATGCGCTGGGCGTCGCTCA
>JBDTUL010000575.1:0-4203 GCA_040007735.1 Gammaproteobacteria bacterium
ACGACCCGCAACTCTTCAGCCGCCCGGCGATTGGGCTCTTGATCCGAGAACCCCGGGAACCCGCAAACCCGCTCCCCGTTAATGAGGCACCTGACAATCAGCCCTAACGAGGCAATGAATGAGCCTCACCCACAAGCGAAACCTGCGAACTGGCCACGCCGTCTGGTCCGCCTACCGCCACCCGAAACTGGAATTCGACAAGCTCCACCGCAATACGCGCGCGGATATCGTCGTAGTGGGAGCCGGAATCACCGGCGCGCTGGTCAGCCATGCGCTGACCCAGGCGGGCCTTACGCCCCTGATCCTGGATCGCCGGGATGGAGCCCGCCTCGGCTCGACCGCTGCCAGCACCGCGCTGCTTCAATTCGAGCTCGACACCCCTCTGGTGAAACTGACCTCGCAGCTCGGCCGGCGCGCCGCAGAGCAGGCCTGGAAATGCTCCCGGGGTGCGGTGAACGAATTGCGCACCCAGGTGCATCGCCTGCGCATCGAGGCCAGCATGGAGCTCCGCCCGTCCTTGTATCTCGCGGGCGACGTGCTGAATGCGGCAGGGCTCGCGCGGGAAGTGCGTGCCCGACAACGCATCGGTCTACCCAGTGAATTGCTGACGCGCGAAGCGCTTCGCCACCACTTCGATATCGATCGCGATGCTGCGATTCTGAGTCACGGCAATGCGGAGGCCGACCCGATTGCGCTTGCGGAAGGCTTTCTGCGACACGCGCTACGCAATGGAGCGCGGCTCCACGCCCCTCACGAAGTGGCCGACCTGCACGTCAGTCGTCGCGGCATCACGCTAATCACGGCCGATGGCATCGAAGTGGGTGCACGCCGCGTGGTGCTGTGTACGGGTTACGAATTGCCGAAAATAGTGCCCGCCGGCAAGCACCAGATCATCTCCACGTGGGCCGTGGCGACGCGCCCCCAGCCTGAGAAATTGTGGGCCCAGCGCGCGCTGATCTGGGAAGCGTCGGAGCCATATCTTTATGTGCGCGCCACTCGTGATGGCCGCGTCATCTGCGGCGGCGAGGATGAGGAATACTCGGATGCGGCCCGGCGAGATGCGCAGATCCCCGCGAAGACGGCCCGCCTCCAGAGTAAACTCGGCAAGCTGCTGCCCGACCTTGATCCGCGCGCCGCGTTTTCATGGACCGGAAATTTCGGCACCAGCAGCACCGGCACGCCCACGATCGGCGAGATACCGGGTTACCCTCACTGTTATGCGGCGCTCGGGTACGGCGGTAACGGCATCACCTTTTCGATGCTCGCGGCGTCCCTGTTGAGCGCCGCCGTTCGCGGCAAGCGTGACCCCGATGCGCGAATCTTCGAGTTTCGCTGAGGCTCACGGCTGTCTCGAACTCGAAGCAGGGGCTTCCACCGCCGGGGTGGCTGGAGCGCTTCTTGCTAAGGTCTTTGAATGACGATGCGAAGTTTATTGAACTCCTCGGCACTGCGTTCAGCCTTTGGCTTCGCATTGGGCGGGTTCGGGTTCGCGCTGGCGAACCTGCTGCTCGCGAAGATGTTGCCGCCGGAGGATTACGGCCTGGTCGTCCTGTTTGTGGCGCTCACCCAACTCGGCGCGACGCTCGGCCCCGCGGGCATGGAAACCGTCGCGATCCGGCACCGCCTTGGGGCAAGCGGGTCCTTGCTGGTGCGGGTGATCCTCTCGGGGACGGTGTTTGCCGGCATTGTCGCGCTGGCGGCGACCGTTCTTTTCGACATCCAGACCTGGTTCGCGGTCATCCTGGTAGTGGGCATGATCCTCGCCGCGCTCAATCGGCTTGGCTGCGCCTTCCTTCAATCCCTCGAACGTTATCGCCGTTCGCTCGGCGTGATGATGGCGCATAACGGGGTGCTGGTTGTCGCCACGCTCGTGCTTCTCACGCAGAAGCACCGGGACGTCGAGACGGTTGCCCTGATTCTTGCGCTGGGCTACGGCTGCACCGCGACTTACGGCTGGATCATCGGTCGGCGCCACTTCCCGTCGGACACCCTGGAGTCACTCGCGCCTCTGGGTCGAGAGGGCTTCATGATCCTCGCCTCGCAAATGTCCACCGCCGTGCTGAATCAGCTCGATCGCATCCTGATTCCGCGGCTGCTGTCGCCCGGCGCTCTCGGCCACTACGCAGCCGTGTCGACCCTCACGGCATCGCCGTTCAACCTGCTCCAGAGCGGCGCGCGCCACACGCTGCTCCCCAAACTTCGTAACTGCTCGGACTATCACACGGCCCTGGCGCATATCCGCTCCGAGGCGGGTGCAGCGCTCGCGATCGTGGGGCTGGCGGCCGCCGGGAGTCTGCTTCTGGCGCCTCTCTTAGGCGACTTGCTGTTCAAAGGCCGGTATGAATTTGAAATGGATCTCGTGGCGGTGATCGTGGGCATCGGCGTGCTGAAGGTGTGGCACAGCTTTGCAGTGGGCTGTATCCAGGCACTGGGCACGCGGCGGTCGCTGGTGATGTTGTCGGTGGCGAGTTGGGTGGCGCTGGCTGTCGCCCTGGTGTGCGGGCTGTTTACGGATCAAGCGGAGCTAGTGGCTATCGTCACCGGAATCGGCGCGGGATGGGTCGTGCTGTGTACCGCTTCAACCCTGATCGCGATATTCGCGGTTCGCAACTCATTTGCGGAGCCCGCCGCAGAGGAAGAATTGGCGGAGATCTAGCGGCGCTCGAGTGCATTGAGTCGCACGCGATGCCGGGCCCGCTCTAATCCGGCAACCTCTCCAGAGTGCGCGGCTCATCGGTGGGGCGGCCCGTGTGGCGGGCGCGGAACTGACGGGACTTCTCGTATGCAAGCCTTCGCAAGCGATTGATGGAGCCGAGCGGCCGGTGCGCGGCGAGCGCGTGCCACGGGCTGAACGAATAGCCCTCATCCACGACTTTGGATCGAGCCTCGCTCCATCCCTGCTGCGGCGGCACGACAATGCGCGCGACCGTGACATAGGGGCTTTGGTGTTCCGGCCACTGCACCGTCGAGTCCTCGATAGGCATCGATTTCAGATTGGTGCAAAGCTGCGCTCGAAGTTCCCATTCGCCGCCGTACTGCGCGAAGAAGTCGATGACGCCCTCGCGCAGGCCGTTCGGCTTGCCGTTGACGTTCAGGGTTTTCTTCGTCAGTGCGGTCAGTTCCGGCGACACCGGAGCAACGGAGAGCTTCGCCATGTATTCGCCATAGAGCAGCGGCGTAGCGGTGTAGTAGGTATCGCCCAGTGGGTGAGTCTCGGGATGGCCGCCGAGTCCAATCAGAGTAGGGCTCTCGCCACCCAACTTCTCGATGACGCTCTCGGCACCCCGCAGCGCCGCCGACATCACCTTCTTCAACCCTGGCGCCTGGTCAGTCGTGACGGCTAGCAGCTTCAGGCTCTTGAGGAACGCCTTGCCCTCTTTCTTCAGGAACACAGGGCCGTTGATCAGCACGAAATCCTGAGTGGCATCGCCTTCGGAGACGGACAGCCGCTCACCTTCAACACCCACGATCTTGATGGCCATGCCGCGCGGAGTAGAGACGCTGTCATCCAGGATGTCGCCCGGCGTGGTGGACAGGCGCATCACCAATCCATAGGTTCCCGGCCGGGCGAACAAGCCCTGGGCGAGTTGCGGCGGGAGGCCGCTCAGAATCTGGATTTCCCCCCGCAGCAGGCCATGACTCTTGGCGTGCACGGAACGCAGCGCGTGCCCGCCATCGGCGTAGGTCTTCTCGCGGATCTTGCTCAGCGTCTCGTTCAGCTCGACCTGCGTCTCGGCCTCTCCGGGCTCGGGCACTTCCATCGAGGGCTCATAGCGAACGGGAGATTCCCGAACGGTAGACGGGCTGGCTGACATGCAGAGGTTTTCCTGAGTTCAGTGCTGCAGGGACGCGGGCACCTTGCCGCCGTTCTCGGCCAGCTTCTTCATCACCTGCTTGTGCAGCCAGATGTTCATGGCCGCCGAGTCACCTGTGTCACCCGTGTAGCCGAGTTCTTTCGCCAGCGCCGAGCGGTTCTGGAAGCTCGAGTCGAGGCCGACCAGCTTCATCAGATCCACGATGGACGTGCGCCAGTTGAGGTGCTGCGCGTTCTTGCCGTTCAGGGCATCGAGCGACGCTTCGATGTCGACGGCCGCGGGAGCAGGCGCTGCCTGAGCGGGCGCCGCTGGGGCAGGAGCGGACGTCGGCGCCGTGCGCTGTTGAGGAGGCACGTTCGACGCGGGCGGTTTCGCGGCGGTGGGAGCG
>JBDTUL010000576.1:0-4202 GCA_040007735.1 Gammaproteobacteria bacterium
CTTAAGTTCGAAAAACTATACCTGCGGCTGTTCCTGCTTCATATGCGCAACAGCACCCGAGGTGCGAGCAAGCGGTATGTGGGGTTGCGGCAGGGTAAGGCCGACTCCAGCCACGTCGAGTTCGTCGGCATGGAGGTGGTGCGCAGTGACTGGACCGCGCTCGCCAAACAAGTGCAGCGCCAGCTGTATGAGCGGCTCTTCAGCGACAAGCCCGTGGACGTGTACCTCACCGACATCGTGAAGCGCGTGCGCGCTGGCGAGCTGGACGACGAACTCGTGTATCGCAAGAGCCTGCGCAAAAGTGCCAAGGAATACACCGCCACCACGCCGCCTCACGTGGCCGCCGCTCGTAAATCAAAACTGCCGCTCGGCCGTTCGATCAGCTACGTGATGACCACGGCGGGCCCGGAGCCCACCGATAACATTCAGCATCCGCTGGATCGGGAGCATTACATCGAGAAACAGGTGAAGCCCGTCGCGGAGCCGGTGCTCGCCGCGTTGGGGCTGGATTTCGATTTGTTGATTGGGGATGGGAGACAGATGCAGATGAGCTTTGGTAACTGACTCCCAGCCGCCCGGCGTTTGAGGGCTTCTTGAGTCCGCTCGGGAATCAAGAGCCCTCAATCGCCGGGCGGCTGGGAGATACGTTAGTCAATCAACCCATCAGTCGATCAACCCGTCAATCAAATTAATTGTTCAGTGCCCCCGCCGTCACCCACGACCTGAACTTATTGATGGTCGCCTGGTCCAGCGGCGTTCCGCCGAGGGGCATGCGCCCGCCGTTGATGGTCTCATCACCCTGAATCTTGCGAATCAGGTAGCTGTTGTCCGGGTCGTTGGGCGCAATACGCTTCAGCGCACCCTGCTCGAGGCTGTCCACGTTCACGAGAGCTGCGAACGATGCGGCCGCCGACGAGAGGTTCATCGATGCAGGCAGCCCCGCGCCGCCGCCCGTGTGGCACGCTGAACAGATCGGCGTGAACACCAGCGTCTGCAGCTCAGTGAGCGTGGTGGCTGCCGGCGGCGGGGCCACGTTGTTCACCGTTACACTCACCGCCGCAGACGTGGTGGCGTTACCAAACGCGTCCATCGCTTGAGCGGTGAGCGCAACGACGGCCGGGCCGGTTGTTGCGGTCGTGTCCCAATTCACTGTGAACGGCGCGGCGGTCGCCGTGCCAATAACCGTGGCCCCCGCAGAGAACTTCACGCTCGCTACTCCCACGTTGTCTGCCGCGGTGGCCGTGACAGGCACGATGCCACTAACGGTTGACGCTGCGGCTGGCGCCGTCAGAGCGACGGTGGGCGCCACGATATCCGGTGCCGTCGCGCCAAGGTCGATGCGACCATACAACCCGCCCACTTCGTCAGCGATTCCCGCCGCAAAGTACAACGTGGTCGTCGGCTGATTGCGAGCGCCGTTACCGAACGCGATTCCCCACAGGCCCGCGTTTGCGATGGCCGTCCCGGCGGAGTTCTTGATGGAATCGACGAACGCGCCGGTGCTGGGATCGAACGCATTGATGACGCCGTCGCCGAAGTTGCCGATCAGCAGGTTGCTGCTCACGGTTCCGAAGCCTGCCGGCGCCATCGCCACACCCCACGGTGCGTTCAGCTTGCCACCCACGGTGATCAGATGTTTCAGCAGCGTGCCCTTGGTATCGAAAGTGTTGACCAGGCCCAAGCCCGCGCCATTCACGTTGTCGTTCGACGTGGTCGACTTCTGCGCATAAGTCACGACCAGCACCGTCGAACCGGCAATCTGCACGGCCTGGATTCCAAACGGCGCATAACCCGCCGGAAGCGTGGCGTCCGTGAAACCCCCGGCGGTGACGACCTTCGCGAAGGCCTTGTCGAATACATCCACCTTGTTGTTCTTGAAGTCGGTGGCGTACAGGAAATTGGCGCCGCTGTCGGCCGCAAGGGCCAGGCCCTTGTAGACCGCGCCGCCGTTGCCATCGTCGTACGCGATGAGCGCATGCGTGCCATCGACGGTGGGCGCCCAGCCCATGATCGTGCCGCCTTCACCGTCAAAGATGAAACGCGACGCTGCGGTTACCGCGCCGTTCGTGACGGTGAAATCCGTTGTGGAGTTGGACACGATGCCGGTGGCGTCCGCGGCGCCATTGATGCCGCCAGGCAACTGCACGATGAGTGCCGCAGGTGTGCCGGTTCCGTCATACAACGTCGAGGTTTGAGTGGCATTGTTCGCGATCCACACGGGAGCGCCCGTGGCGAACACGATGCCCCATGGATTCTTGAGGTTGGCATCCGTTTTCACGGCCGGCACCGAACCGTCCGACACGAGCGAGCTCAAGGAGTACGGAGTGGCTGCGGGCGGTGGAGGAGGAGGCGGCGGGGTCGTGGGCGGCGGCGTGTCGCTCGAGCCACTTCCACCACAGGCGGTGAGCAACAGTGCGCTCAGAAGGCACAGCCAGCTTACTGGTCCCGATGCAGTGAATCCCCGGCGATTGTCCATGCTCTCATCCTCGGTAATAACAGTCTCGTGTCCGTGAGTACTGCTCCAAGGAGAATCGGTTCGACGCGGAAAAAAGAAATCGAACGAGCGTGTTCTGGGTGCCTGTTGGTCAGACAGGCTCCTGAGATCGGGCTCGAGGCAGGTGTGCGGTCTCGTTAATACGCCGGACTTCGGTCGCGCCGTTTGAAATATCGATCTCGGTGATGCCGCAGGGGTCGTGGCGCAGGCGCCAGTACGCCGACAGGGGTTGCTCGAGTGTCTGGAGCATGAACGCGCGATTCACACTGTCATGGCCTACGAGCACCACCGTGTCGAGCGCGTGCCGCTCCAGCACGAAGCGCAGAGCGTTGGCGGTGCGGCCCACCAGGTCCTGCAGAGATTCTCCACCCGGGAATCGAACCAAATGAGGGGCTGACCGCCACAAACCGTAGAGCGCAGGCTGCTCAGCGCGGACATCGTCGTGCGTCTTCCATTGCCAGGCACCGTAGTCGAGATCGTTCAGATCCTCGAGCACCGCGACGTTCGAAACGCCGCAGGCGGTGGCGATGGCCGCGCCGGTTTTCCGACAGCGCTCCATCGGGCTCGTGTACACGTGCGTGGGTTTCCACTCTGAGGCGATTCGCGCCCCCGTGAGTGCGGCCTGCTCGCGCCCCAAGCCGGTGAGCGGCAACTCCATCCGACCCCGAAACCGCTCCGGGTGAATGCCTTCGACGTGACCGTGTCGGGTCAGGATGATCTTGCTCATCGCAGGACGTTACCAGAGCCGGGCGGCCCCTTCGCGCGCGTGATCGGGGTCACACCGGGCCGCGCCCGCTGTGAACCGCTGCGCGCCTGTGGAAAATCAGTTGTCTGCGGCCCATACGCCTCCCGGGCGCAGTGGCCATTCCGTGACCGTCTTCGCACCGATTTGAGTACAGCGGACTAGTATCCGAGGGAACCTGGAAGAGCGGGCTGGCCGCAAGGACACCGCCCGTGGTTGCCGCAAAGTTTCGTTCCCCACCATGTCTCGATTGAAGCATCGCGCCCTGCTGAGCGGTGTGCTCGCACTGGCCGTGCTGCTGGCCGGTTGCGCACCCTCGGTCGACTCCACCCACGCCCCCATTCGCCTGGGCACTTACCTGTGGCCAGGCAGTTACTGGATCGACGTCGCGTACGCGAAGGGCTGGTTCGCCGAAGAAGGGCTGAACGTCGAGCGCGTGGACGCGGACCGGAAGTACTTCGAATCCCTCGACGCGGTCGCCTCCGGCAAGCTCGACGGAATGGGTTTTTCCCAGTTCGATCTGGTGCGCTACGTGGCGGCGGGGCATGACCTCGTCGGAGTTGCCGCCGTCGACTATTCTGAAGGGGCCGAGGCGCTGGTGGCGAGATCCGGCATGCACACGTTGCAGGACCTGCGCGGCAAGCGCATCGCCTTACACCGCGGCACCTATCTCGAGTACCTGCTCTCCATCGTCGCCGAGCGCGAAGGCTTCGATCTCAGCCAGGTGACGCTCATCGATCGCACCGGCGATGAAGCCCTCGAAGACATCACCGCCGGCCGCGTAGACGCAGTGCTCGTCTGGGAACCTTACGCGCAGCAGGCCGAAGCGGCGGTCGGCGGCGAGCGGATTTTTTCTACGGCGGAGTTTCCGGGCCTCACCTACAACGTGTTCGGAATGCGTCGTGAATTCATCGAAGCGCACCCGGCAGACGTGGCCGCTCTGATGCGCGTGTGGCATCGGGCCAC
>JBDTUL010000577.1:0-4195 GCA_040007735.1 Gammaproteobacteria bacterium
ATCGCTTCATGTGGCAGCCCGCTCAGTCGCGCTGCCCTCGATTCTGCCGGGCAGGCTCCGACCATCAAAGCGTTTTCACACAGCCTCGACCCATTGCGGAACTAGCAAGGACCTGTTGGACAGCCCGGAAGCCGACGTTCGCTAACGAATGAACCGGTGGTCAGAAGCCAGCGAAGGTGGCTGGAGGACGTCCGCTCGATGGAAACGGTTAGTCGTCTCGCGCTCATCAATTCTTTGCGGGTAAAGGCGCCTCGAAAACAAAGCGCTTGCGATACCTGCCCAGGTTGTCGCTTGATGGGGTCGACGGGTCTTTGACCTTGTCTCCGTATATCGCGAATGAGGCTTTGGACGGCGAAATGTCTACGTCGCTCTTGTCAAAGCCCCAACCGTCTCTCCAGGTCACACCGGGGGCTACTTCGACGATCTAGAGCGCGAGATTGACAAGGGCACGCAGTGGGCGCGGGCCGAGTCCAACGGGGAGCAACTGTGGGCGAATGTCCGTCGAACAGTTGAGGACTTTTTTGCTAAAAGAGTGGCAGAACGGGGCGCTGGTCGGCGACAAGCAAGACAAAGCGTTCTTCGTCCGTTGCGACCGCACCACCATGGCGCAACACGACCTCGAGAAGGGCCGCTTGATCTGCCTCATCGGCGTGGCCCCGCTTAAGCCAGCCGAGTTCGTCCAGTTCCGCCTCAGTCAGTGGACTGCGGATCGCAAGGACGTTTGACGCTCCGGATGCCGGCGAGGGGCGGGACGGGCGCCTGAAGTCGTGGGTCTCGCATAGTCATGGCGACTAGTTGGGAGCGGCCCGCCGCTTACGTAGTGCAGCGATTGCCCCTGCACGAAGGCGCAGCATGGAGTACACCGTGGACGCTGTTCTTCGATCGCAGACGAGCGACGTCGTCGTTGCACTACCCCGGGTGTGTGTGGTCCTCCAGAGCGGGCGGAGGTCTTCAGCAAGACGGGAGCAAGCGCGTGCCGGAGTGAGCACTACGAGCGGAGGTTTCCTGGGATCGGATCAGTGCGGAACGGTTGCTCTTGTGTTCGACCGCCGTCTTCCACTTCTCAATCGTCAGGCGTATGCTCATTCGCGACGCTCGGCACGGTGCCGTAATCTCGACGTGGGGAGCTAGCATGCGCAAGCTGATCATGCTCGTGCTGTTTGTTGCTGCCACCGCATCTGCGCAGCAGCCATCGGAACTTCGCATGCAGGGCAACGTCGTAGTGACGTTCACGACACCTTGGACGCAAGTCGGTCCCTCGAGGCCCTGGGTCAATGAGTTGCGAATTGCCAGCCCCACCGATGGAGCGATTGCGGCCGAGATCTTTGTGACTGTAGAGGATCAGCTGAACCCTCAACGTGCCGCTCGGCGAATAGTCGACGTTGCTGGCCCGGAAGGCACAGGGGGCGAGATCTTCGCGTTCGAAGGCTGGCCAGCGTTCCGAGGAACTTATGACGCGCAGTTACGCCCGCGCGTCGCGCCTGCCCCGTCGACCGCGGTGCGAACGATCACGTTGGCCATCGCGGAAGGAAAGTACTTCATCCTTGCCCAGGGCCGCGTGTTTGACGTGTCCAATCCCGAGATAGCTGCGCACGTGGAGCGTGTAATTCGCAGCCTTCGTATTCCGGCAAACCCAACCACGGGAGACGGCGGGTCCGGTCTAAGCAAGTTGCGCGACCAGCGCCGTATGCGGGACACCTCGCCAGCGCTGCCAACAGTGAGAAGTGCGGGAAGTGCGCCAGTACGAGACAGGGGTTTGGGCAACGCTGTTCTCGCCGTCACCGGCGCTGGTGAAGTCGAAATCGCCGTCTCCAAAACTGGCAAGTCCGTCCTGGTCGCTACGAACGCTGGTTACGCCAACTCGCAGGACAGCGGAGTCACGTATTCGCAGAACCCCCGTTCGCCTGGGGGTTTCCCGTTCAATTTTGCAACGCGAGGCGATCCCACGACAACGCGAGCGACGCTCGGGAACTTCTTCCTGTCGTATCTCGGGGATCCCAGGGGAGTCGGTACGGCTGCGAACGGGAGTGCGGTTGATGCTTGCACCGTAGCGATCGCGCGCTCGTCGAATGCGGCTGCGCCCTGGGTGTTTCGTGGACATGCGGTTCAGTGCGCCCGCAATCTCTCGGCCAATTCGAACTGCTTCCCAGATCAGCAGCACATCGCGGCCGATGAGTTCAACTCGTCCCGGGCCATAGGGCGAAGCCCCAGTGGCGCTCGATTTGTGACTAGGGATGAACAGCTCTATGCTGTTTGGCGCAACTTCTCGGCGACGATCGGTGACCCGAATGCGCCCACTACGTGCGACGCCATCAGTACGGGGAGCCCGACCGCAAGAGCCTCGTGTTCTGTTGACGGAGGCACCACTTGGTCTTCCAGCCCAATTCCCGTCGGCGTTGGAAAGGATTTCGACCAAACCCGCCTGACAGTTGGGCGCGACGGTTCGGTTTACATCGTCACGGCTCTGGATAGCCCGTCGCCAAATCGGGTCGACTACTACATAGACAAGCTGTCCTCTTGCGAGTCCGGCTTCAACCGCGAGCCCGGGTTCCCGCATCGACTAGCCACCGCGGACCGGCTGGAATGTCCTCCGGGCCTCGACCGCTGTGAGAATGTCGGGATGCCGTCCGTCACTGTGTCCAAGCAATTTGCAGACTTGGTATGGGTGGGGGGTCTCTTTCCTGTTAGCCCATTCGATGACGAAATGCGTGTTGCGATGTCATCGGACGGAGGCCTCAGCTTTCACGGCTGGCGCGTTATCAGTGATGCGACGGCGGCCCACCGTTACTTTCCGTGGCTTTGCGCCAGCGGCGATCACTTGTTTGCGACGTGGTATGACCGCAGGGCGGCTGTAGGGTCAGTTCCATCAGACGTCTCGCTCACCGACTTCTACCTCGGCGTCGTCGATCTCGAGCCCGGAGGGCCAAAGACAAAGCGGAACATCAATTTGTCTCGAGCGCCGGATAGTCAATGCATGAGCGGATGGCCCGGGGGGGCAAAGCCAGATGCAATGACGGCATCTACCAAGTGCCCAAGTGCCGCGCCAGCCGCAACGAGCGGCAAAGGCGTGCCGAAATACGGGGACTACAACGGGCTCAGCTGTGCTGCTGACACCGCATATGCGGCGTGGGCGAGCAACGTCATTCCGAACAATCCGGGAGTTCCGGCGGTTGGATTGTCGGTCTGGGCGCGCACATACGAGGCCTCGCGGCCGGCGCCAGCGCCCGTGCTGAGGAGCAAGCCTGCAAAGGGTTGGTGGGTCTTGCCTTAGCAGGGGTGGCAGGTCTTCGAGCAGCAACGTTCCGGGACGGAAGCACTGACTGAAGCCACCCTACGCTCGCGGTTGCACGCCGCCGGGCGCTTACGCGCTCATCAACCGCATCGCTTACGCCCGAATTCATCCGTTCGATGCGAGAAAGCAAGAAGGTAGAGATGCTCTTCGCCCACCTCAAACCCATCTTGAAGCTCGACCGGCTGCGGCTGCGTGGACTAACCGCAGCGCACGACGAGTTCTTGCTGGCAGCCACGGCGCAGAACCTCAGACGGATGAGCAAGTGGCTGATACCCAGGACGGAAGCGGCCCCGGCCTGAGAGATCACCGGCGCGGAACGGTCGCGCCAGTCCGATAACGATCTGCAGGAGCTCGAGCGCCTCGCGCATACCTCGCGCCCGACCGAGTTCTTCAACAAAATCTCTGCATTGCTGTCGCTCGATGGCTCCGAAAAGGGACGGCCCCGGGTTGGAAGCGGCGTTGCGACAACCCTTCTCGCCAACAAACGTCGGCCGTGTGGTCCGCTTCAGCGCACTGCACTGACAGCGGGCTCATTCACGGGGCGAGCGCTACGGCACAGCCCATAGTCTCGTCAGCCTCGCCCTCGGGGGAGGGAGCTGGCTAGCGCATCAGATTCACCGTGTTCGATTCTGCGTCGGACAGATCGTCTGCATTGTGTATGTAGGCCTGTAGCACATGCAGCCCCGGTTGCTGTTTGCCTCGGCTGTCGGTCAGATCGATCGTCGCGTTGAAGCGCCCGGTTGCATCCGTCTTCGTTTCGGCCATGCGTTGTGTCTTGCCGTCGGGCAGCAACGCGGCGCACAACACGCGCTGCGCGCGGCGCGGCGGCGAGACCATGCCGGAGACCATCACGTCGGTCTTGCGGGCGCGCGGCTCGGAGATCAGCCGAATCGTCCCGCGCTT
>JBDTUL010000578.1:0-4191 GCA_040007735.1 Gammaproteobacteria bacterium
TCTTGGACCCCTTCTTGTTTGAACATGAGGTGTCCACGAAAGCGGGTCAAGTCCACACCGAACTCCCGGCCGAGCTCGCTCCGTGCTGTTGCGCCTGAAGGGCCACCCCGATAAAGCAGTCGGCGCAGGAATTCTCCCCCGGTACAGCTTACGTTCCTGGGGTTCACACAGCTCACGGAGGTGTGGCGCGCGTTGTACGGCGTGCGATAGCGAATCGCCAGGCGCTGCAGCGTCGCAGCGTCCGCTGCCAGTGTCGCTGCACCTGGTACAGGCGCCGAATCGGCTGGCCGGTCGCATCAAAGATAGAGATGCTCATGATGAAGGCGTCGCTGGCGCACGAGCCTGTCTCTCAGAGCCCGTTGCCGCTCGAGCACCGAGCCGCGCGCGCGCGCAGCACGACGCGCCGGTCCTCGTTGAACTTGGGTCCGGTCCCGATCGATACCGACACGCGCGCCTTGGTCACACTCAGCGCCCCGTGTCCCGGTCAGCCGCAGATCGTATTGATGTCTACGCCCGAGCGCCGCAGGTGCGAACAAGTCTCCGCGACTTCGACGGTGCGATGTGCGGTCCCGTGAGAATCCATTCTGCAATCTCAGATTCAGTCCAGCCGATCGAACTCGATTCCAGGCGACGCTGCATCGGAAACTCGCCGGCCCGCACGAGGCGATAGATTGTCGATCAAGATACGCCGATCAAGCGGATGCGAGTCCCCGCTTCTGTATGGACGCGTAGTTGATGTAAGGCTTCTCCCCGAAAGCCGTGATGGACGTTGATCCTTCTATCGATCGCGAGTGCGTCTATAACGGTGTTCAACCACAGCGATTCCGACTGTGAGGCAAAAATACCACCAAGGCAGCCTTGCTTTAAATGTGTCCATCGAACAATATTGTGTCTAGCGACAAAAATTAGAGACCGACCGGCTGCCTGAGGTGAGATATGACCAACGTCCGCAACGAGGCGCAGACCGAACTCGACACGTGGTTGAAGCGTGAAGTCGTGGTCCGCGAGGAAGCTCTTACCGGCTGCATCCACCGCAGTGGGCTCATTTCAAGGACATCCTGGGCATCCGCCAATACGACCACGTCCGCATCGACGAATCCGCCCGCCCGCACATTCCTGCGGCAGCGGACCGCTTCGTTTTCGTGGTTGCCCGCACCTCATCACGGGCCGCTTTTGCCGGCGGCCTATCGAGGCAATCGATCCAGTGGAGAACCTGGAGGCTATGAAAGTGTCGGCGGACGAGACTTCGCCGCAACGCTGCGCCACCTCGCCGAGCCACTCGGGAACCTGCCGGCGCGCTGTCAACAAGTCATCTGGCTGCGCCGTATCAACGAGCTGCCCCGGAAGCAGTGGCCGGGCGTCTGCGCCTCAACGAAAAAAGCGTTGAGAAGCACGTGACTAAGGGCATGAATGCTCATGGGTGCCGTAGCGGCGCGATGCTCACAGACGAAGAACCGACGCTTGGGCTTCTCCCAAGGAGCGAAGGCATGAAAAGCAGCGCGCCCTGGGTGGCCATCAACACCACAGCCGTCGCATCTTAGTGCCCGTCCTGGCAACGCAGCCGGAGAGGCCCCGCCTGTTTGATCTGCGAATGGAGGATTCACGCGCGCGAAGCGTGTCGATCTCCAGCGATACCACAACAGTCATAACCGTATAGGGGAGAGTGGCATGCTCAAGAGATTCGTGGGAACGGCTGGCCTCGTAGCCTTCTCGACGTCGTTATCCTTCGGCGTCGATGCAAAGACCGCCGCCGACACCGACTTGCCAGCCGCAGGGGTGGTGCGTACGCAGGCCTCATCGGCGCCATCCAATGCGGGCGCGACATCCGCTCGTAACGAGTCGCCTGAGGCGGAAGGGGACGTGAAAGAAGTCGTCGTGACGGCTCAAAAAAGGACAGAGCTGCTCAAGGACGTTCCGATCTCCGTGAGCGTGCTCGGCGGCAAGGATCTGGACCGCTCCAGCTCATCGAATCTCAAGGATGCCGTGCAGGCGGTTCCGTCCGTCGATTTCACTCAGGGCGGCGGATACGTCGCCGGCGGAATGATCTCTTTGCGCGGCGTGGCGAACTCCCAGTACCGCGAAGGTGGCGGATCGACAGTGGCCTACTATGTCGACGACACGCCCTACGGACTCATACGATCCGCGATCGTGCCGTTGGACTCCAGTCTGTACGATCTCGAGCGCATTGAGGTGCTGCGTGGCCCGCAGGGAACACTTTACGGGTCGAGCGCGCTGAACGGAGTCATCCGTGTGCTGACCAAGGATGCCAATGCCGATGAATTCGAGCTGAAGGCGCGAACTTTCTTTTCCGGCACCCAGAGCGGTGGCGACAACTATGGCGCCGACGCCGCGCTCAACGTCCCCCTCGTGAAGGACAAGCTGGGCGTGCGCTTGTCCGCCGGGTATCACAACGATTCCGGCTGGATCGATTCGCCGGTCAAGAAAAACGTGAACTCTTCGAGCTCGACGACGTATCGCCTCAAGATCAACGCTCAGCCGACGGAGACGTTCGCAATCAACCTTTCTGCCTGGCACCTGGAGAGCGATTCGGATGCCCCGGCGATTTCGGACAGTCAGAAGAGAATCACGTCGCTGATCGATGAGCCCGGGAAAGTTGTTTACGACGTATACGCCGTGGAAATGACGAAGCAGTTCTCGACATTCTCTATCCGCAGCGCAACGAGCTACCTGGATGTCAAGAACGGCGCGATTCTCGACGGCTCGGCGGTGCTGTTCCCCGCATCGCTCGACACGGATCTGCGCTCGAACGTCTTCACGGAGGAATTGAACGTCGTCTCTGCCCTCGACGGCCCATGGCGCTGGTCAACCGGGCTTTTCTATCGGGATGCCAAGGACAAGACGTTCCAGCTCTTGTCCTTCCTGGATTTTCCACTCACCCTGGTCAACAACGACTATACCGACACGTCGAAGTCCTATGCGGTCTTCGGCGAGCTCGCACGCCGCTTCTCGGACAAGATCGAGCTCGGTGTGGGTCTGCGCTACTTTCACGACAAGCAAAGCACCCGCATCGATTCGCCCTACATCGACTTGCCTCAGACCTCATTCTTCTCGCAGGCTCACGCGACGACTCCGCGCCTGGTCTTGACGTGGTTCCCGACGCCGACTCACACCTTTTATGCTTCCTATTCGGAAGGCTTCCGCAGCGGCCTGGTGCAGGCCCCAAACGTACAAGCGGTCTTCCCCAACTTTACGCCGGCGCAGCCGGACAAGCTGCACAACTACGAGGTTGGCGCCAAGGGATCGCTTCTCAACGGAATGCTGGCCTATGAAGCAGCCACCTACTTCATCCAATGGAAGGACGTGCAGCAGGTTCTCAATGTCCACTTGCCCACGGGCCTCGACACGGCAGCAGTAGTAAACGGATCGTCGGCCAGTGGGCTGGGCGCCGAATTCTCACTGACACTGCGGCCAACAGATGCGTTGGAGCTTGGCGCCAGCTTGTCGTGGAACGGTTTGAAGTTCGACAGCGATGTCATAGACGGGCTGGGCACTCTCCTGTTTTCCAAGGGAGCACGCCTGCAAGCCTCGCCCAAATATACCGCTGGCGCCTCTGCCGGATATTCCTTCCCGCTGGGTGGCAATGGATTGAAGGGCAAGGTCGAGCTCTCCGGAAATTACAAATCGAAGCAGGATTTCTACTCGTTTCTCGCCGCGCCCTATCACGTCTACGGGGATTCCAGGTTCAACGGTGGCCGCCTGAGCTTCATCACCGAGATGAGAAGTCGCTGGTCGGTAAGCGCCTTCATGGACAATCTCACCAACACGTACCATTCCGAGAATCCGATCCTGCAAGACAATGTGCCCGCGGATGTGGAATGGCGCGGGCGCAGCCGTCCCAGAACAATCGGCGTGCAGCTGGAGTATCGCTACTGAGGCAGCCCAGGTGTATCGATTCACCCACTCCATTGCAGCGATACGAACGCCATGAGAACAAACTTTTCGCAGCTTACGATTGTGGCCGCTCTAACAGGGCTGGCCTGTTGGAGCGTCGCGCAGTCACAGGTGAACGTGAAGTCAGCCTACCTTTACGAAAGTGACTTCAAGTGCGACATGTCGCTGGAGAAACGAGCCGATGCACTGATGGAGAAGACTCGCCGGCCGATGTTCGACGCGGCTGTCGACAACGGCACGCTGAGCAGCTGGGGCTGGTTGGCTCATCAGACGGGCGGT
>JBDTUL010000579.1:0-4178 GCA_040007735.1 Gammaproteobacteria bacterium
TTCCTGTAGTTTTTTCTCCAGGAAGTCCTTGCGCGCGAAGGATTTGACGAGCGAAGCTCGAAACGCCTCATCGCCGACCAGCTCAGCCGGTTTTGGGGCCCGAAAGTCCTGCACGATGTTCTTGTCGACGCGGTCCATGACGCACTCGAGCTCGCGCCGATTCCAGTGAGCGAAATATTCTACGATCGTCTTCATCGTCTCATTGTCTGTGGTCATTGCTCTCTCCTGACATTGCATGCGGATAGTGCTGACGAGCATGAGCGGCAGTGATGTAGCCTTCAGCCAGATCGCGCCTGACCGCTTCGATGGACCGCTCGGATGGGGGGCCGTATCCGCCTCCGCCCCCGCACGTCACACAGAACCTGGCGCCGGCGGAAACCTTCTTGCCGCTGCCCTTGCGCATCTCCGTTCTTGCGCCGTCTGCGTATTCGATCACGAAAGAATTGGCCAACCCGCTGAGGCCGCCTTGCTGGGCCCACGAAGGAACTTTCGTTCTCTCGATGGTGCAAAAGAGCTCGACATCGACGAGCGGCGTCCAGTGATAGGCCAGCGCCAGGCCGCCGCGGAATCGGCCTGCCCCACCGGTATCCGCAATGAACTCCACCCTGTCGAACAGCACAGGGAACTTCATCTCCATCAGCTCAGTGGATGGCAGCGTCGACTGCGAAAGGCCCGGTATGAAGAGCGTTGCGCCGTCCCCGGAGGCGTGCGCGCCCTGCCCACACGGAAGTGCTACACCCGCGAAAAAAGGTGCGGCGGAAGCGGGGTCATATCCAAACGCAACGATCCCACACACATCGGCGGCGCTGCCGGAGGGGACGAGTTGGTCAAATACCTTGGCGAGCGCTTCATTCACCGCCTCGATCGCCTGGAACGCGGGCCATGCATACATGAAACACGGCGCGGGCGACTGCGGATCGAACATGGAGCCTCGCCGCGTTTCGACTCGTATGGGCCGAAACGTGCCTTCATTTGGCATTTCACCGTTCCCGGCGAGCATAGCTATGGCAACGCGCGCGGCGCAGATCGTCATCGGGAGTGGACAGTTGAGCGGTCCGGCGAGTGCATCCGGCGCTTGAGTGAAATCGAATATCACGTCCGTACCAGAGATTTCCAGCGCAACCTCGAACTCGATGGCGACGTCGCTCAAGCCGTCATTGTCGAGGTGGGCTTTCCCTGAATAGCGTCCGTTCGGCAAGGCAGACAGGAACGCTCGGACGATCGCCTCGCCGTGTTCCAGCATGCGCTCGACGCATAGTTCGAAGACGGTGAAGCCATAGCGCGCGCAGATGCGCTTCAACTCGTTTGCGCCGGCTTTGACGCTGACCACCTGCGCATGAATGTCGCCCTTGATGGCCTCCGACATGCGGGAGTTGGCGATGATGATGCGCAAGATGTCATCGACGAGCCGCCCGGCGCGATAAAGCTTCACTCCCGGAAAGCACGTCCCCTCCTGGTACACGTCCGTAGAGTCGGTTGGATAGGGGCTCTTGCCACCAATATCGCCCCAATGCGCCTTCGTTATCGCGTAGCCGATGAGCACTCGTCCGTCGAGAAATACCGGCTCGATGATCGCGGCATCCTGGGCGTGGGAGCCGGAGAAGTACGGCACGTTGTAGAGAAGCACATCGTCAGGCTCGAGCATGGCCTCGCCGCCCAGGGCGTCGACCGCGGCCTGAATACAGAAGCCCATCGTGCCGACGAATATCGGAATCGTCTCGGCCTGCGCGAGCAGGCGCATCTGCCGATCGTAGAGGGCACAAGCGAAGTCCTGGCCTTCGTAAACGATAGGCGAAACGGCCGTACGCACCAGCACCGTTTTCATTTGTTTCGCGCCGGAGGCGAGCGCATGCCGAATGACTTCGGTCGTTATCGAGTCTGCTCTCTCGAGAACGTTATCCACGGGTCGCCTCTCCGCGCCGACGCAAGACCATGTAGCCGCCAGGCAGTGTCTCGAGGTCGAAATCGGTATCTACATAAGTGGTAGTGGTTGGCTCGAACACAATCAGGGGCCCGCGCATCCTGGAGCCGACGTCCAGCGCGTCGCGCTGCACGTACGTAAAGTTCCGGTACGCCCTTTGGGCAAGTGAGTACGCGGTGCCGCTCTGCTTTGCAGGATTCGCACCGCCCTCGTTTCGCGCGCCATCGATTTGAGGCCGGCCGATGGGTGGCAACGGACTGCGTACGGTTGTACGGACAGCAACAATTTCAATGAAATTCGCAAGTAATTGACCGTAGGTGGCCTGGTACGTTTCATTGAAGAGCTGCCTCAGCTCATCAGCGGTCATGACAATGGCCCCGTCGGTGCCGGATTTCGGATGCACCGTGATCGTGTGCTCCTGGCCGCGGTACCGCATTTCGAGATGTGGCTGGGGAGCTTGTGGCGCGGACTCACTACGGCGATCCAGACTCTCACGCAAAGTCTGGTTCAGCATCAGCAGTAGAGAATTTGCCCGCTCCACGCTCTCGCCGCTCAATGGCATGACACAGGTGCGGGACAAGGTATTCACCAGGTCCGCTTCGAGAAGGCCCCAGGCGGAAAAATTGCCGGCATACGGGGGCACGATGACCTCAGTGACCGACAGCTCGCGCGCCAGCTCGGTTGCGAGCATTGGGCCGGCGCCGCCGAAGGCAAGCAGCGTCAACTCTCTCGGATCGACTCCCCGCTCGAGCGTAATCTCACGCATCGATCCGACCATGGCAGCGCACGCAATTCTGATGATCCCTTCCGCCGTTGCTGACACGTCGAGATTCAGCTTCGCGGCCAGCGGTTGCAGCGCGCGCTCCGCGAGAGTTCGATTCAACCTTACTGCGGAGGCCAGCTCTCCATCTCCGAGCATTCCGAGGTAGAACGCGGCATCGGTTGTGGTGGCATCGACGCCGCCCTTTCCGTAGCAAGCGGGGCCGGGCTCGGCGCCCGCGCTCCGAGGCCCGACTCGCAGGAGGCCACCCGCATCGACGTAAGCGATCGAGCCACCGCCCGCTCCGATCGAGCGGACATCCACCCAGGGACATTGCAGCGGCATGCCGTTGATCTCGCCCTGATACAGGATGTGTGGCTTACCGTCCTGAATGAGTGCGGTGTCGAAAGTTGTTCCCCCCACATCCGCGGTCAGCAGACCGGAAATGCCAAGCGAGCGGGCCACCTTGGCTGCACCCTCGACGCCGGCAACAGGGCCCGACATGATGGTCTCGAACGCACGCTCCTGAGCCTCATCGAAAGTCAGTGTGCCGCCGCCCGATCGCGTCACGAGGCAATGTCCCCGAAACCCGCTCTGCTGCAATTCATCTCTGATGTGGTTCAGGTAATGCTTGAGGCGCGCCCTCACGAACGCATCGATAACGGCTGTCGAACATCGCTCGTAGTCCCGATACTCTCCCGACACTCGGTGGGAAAGGGAGATTGCGCCCGCAAACCCAGACGCCAGAATAATCTTCTCCACCGCGAGCTCGTGCGCGGAATTCGCATACGAGTGCAGGAACACGACCGCAATCGCGCTCACTTCTTCCTTTGCGAAGATCTCGAGCGCCGACTGAACATCCGCCGCATCCATCGCCACCAGAACCTTACCCTGTGCATTGACCCGTTCCCTCACGGGCAGTCGCAGTCTGCGCGGCACCAGCGGGGCAGGCGGCGACCAGAATGGGTTGTACATTTCACGCCGGGAAGCCCGACCGAGCTCGAGCACGTCGCGAAAACCCATTGTCGTAAGAAGCCCGACCTTCGCTCCGCGCCGCTCGACCAGCGCGTTGAGCCCGACAGTCGTCCCGTGCAGAAAATAGGAGGAATTCGCAACCGTTGGCCCCGGCAGCGCCTGCCGGATGGCGTCGGCAACCCCGGCTTCCGGACGACCCGGCGTCGTGGGCACTTTGGCGACCAGGATGCGATTGGCCTCATCGTCGTAGCAGAGAAGGTCCGTAAACGTGCCGCCGATATCGACTGCGATTCTGGGTGCCATGACGTTGGTCGTTCTCGACGCGCTCAGAAGCTGTACGTCATTTCAACGCCATAGCTTGCGGGCTTGTTGCGTCCCGGGACCAATCCTCCGGCGAGCAACCCCGGCTCGACAGTGAGCTGGCGCGTGTCGGTTACGTTTCTACCGAACACATCGAGTTTCCATTGCGCCGCTTCGATTCCGACACGAAGATTGAGATCGTCCTTGGGGCGCACGCCGTAG
>JBDTUL010000580.1:0-4175 GCA_040007735.1 Gammaproteobacteria bacterium
CGCCCGGCGACGGCGCGCCGGAACGCGCCGGAACGCGCGCAGCTTCTCTTTCAATGATGCGGATGCGGTCGCCGTCTTTCAGGAAACCTGCGCCGCGCTCGACGACGCTGTCAGTGGTTTGAAGACCGCCGAGCACTTCGATTCGATCACCGCGCAGCGTGCCGGTTTGAATGCGCCGGCGCTCGACGCCCTGCTGGCTGTTCACGACGAACACGTAGCTGTAGCCATCCCGCACGACGATGCTCGCGAGCGGCAGTGTGGACGCGGCGGAGCGCGAGGTTTCGATCTCCCCGCGTGCGAACATACCGGGGCGCGCGCTTTCGGATTTCGGCAGGTCCACATAGATGAGACCGGTGCGCGTGGCACTCTGCACGGTGGGCGAAACGGTTCGCACCTTGCCGACGAGCGCCGTGCCGTCTGCGGTGGTGACCTTCACAGGCTGGCCTTCCTTGATTTCGCGAAGCCGGCCTTCCGGAACTTCCGCCCGCCACTCGACGCGGCCCTGACGCAGCAACCTCAGCATCTCGCCGCCGGCCTGCGCGATGCTGCCGACGACCACCGTGCGCGACGTGACGACACCATCATCTGGTGAGAGCACACGCGTGTAGCGCAGCTTCAATTGAGCGCCATCGAGATCTGATTGAGCGGCTTCAACGCGCGCCTGCGCGGCAAGCTGCTCGCTCGTCAACCGCTCCAGCTCCGATGCCGATACGGCGCCGGAATTGATGATCGATTGCGCGCGGCGCAGGTTCGACGCGGCGGTGATGAGCTGCGCGTCCGCCTGGGACTTCGCCGCTTTCTTCGAAGCGAGTTCCGCGGAGAGCATCTCGCCCGCAAGACGCACCAGCTCCTGGCCTTTGCGCACTTTATCGCCCACATCCACATTCACGGCCGCAACCCGGTAGCCGCCCACCTCCGCGCCGATGATGGCTTCCTGCCACGCATACACGCTGCCCGTTGCGGC
This sequence comes from Gammaproteobacteria bacterium, assembly GCA_040007735.1. Taxonomy (GTDB): domain Bacteria; phylum Pseudomonadota; class Gammaproteobacteria; order Steroidobacterales; family Steroidobacteraceae; genus JADGHX01. The sequence goes on from JBDTUL010000580.1 coordinate 965, forward strand.
AACGGTGCGTGAGAACTGCTCGGAACGTGGTGAGGTGACACTGACGGCCATGGCGGAGCTGGCGCGCGACGGCGCGTCTGCGGCGAGCGCGGCCTGCGCCACCACGAGAAGCGAGAGCGTAGACATTACCGCGGCCATTCGGGCCGCGAAGGACAATTCAGTTGTGCGCATGCTTCTTGTAGATAATCAGGACCCTGATACAGTATCAGGAACCTGATACTTGGCAACCCGATGGCGCGAATTAATAGAGACGTTCGGCCGGTCCGTGAACCGGTGCCGCTGCCCGAGCCCGGCTCGGATGTCGGCTTTGCGCTACGCCAGCTCATGCAGACGTTCCGGCAGAGTGTGGAGTCCATCATCCGCGCGCGCGGACTGGACATCTCCTTTGCCCACGGCGTGGTCCTGAAGGTGCTCGCGCGCGAGCCGGGACTCTCCGGCGCGCAGCTCGCCCGCCGCACCACCGTCACGGCGCAGAGCATGAACGGCCTTCTGCGCAGCATGGAATCCACCGGCATCATCGTGCGTGAGAAGCACCCTGAAAACCGGCGCACCGACTGCTGGTACATGACTCGCATGGGGCTCAAGCAGGTGGAGCAGGCCGGCGACATAGTCGATCAGGTCATTGTAACGATGCTCGCCTCTATTTCGAAGTCGGATGCCGCGCGGCTCACGGAGTTGCTCCAGGAGTGTGCGGTGGCGCTTCAGAGCGGTGCGGCGTCCAAACCGGTTCGCGGCGCGAAGGCCGGTGCGGCAAAGTCGTCACCACGCGCGGGGTGCTAGCTGCCGGCCCGAGCGTAGCTACGCGCAGCGGCAGGCGGCTGCGCGCCCCGGGCAAAAGCCTCGCTTTTTGCCGACGAAAACGAGCAGATGTCCGAAAAAAGCGCCGGGCCGCGCAGGCCGCAGGCGACTTTTTCCAATCAACCTAGCGGCTCAACGCCACCGTCGATTCGGGCGCGGAAGAACTTGCCGTCTTTCACCAGCAGCCCTTCCATAGCTTTCCTGCCGCCCGGCTCATCGCGATGTGGATATACCTGCACGGCGATCACGCGGCCTCCGTATAGCGACTCCACCGTCGGAACAATCGTGTGGCCAACGAAAATGGCTCGCGCGCCGTAGAACGCCAGGATGGCGTCGATGTCCTCGGAGGTCGCCACTTTGAAACCCCCCGCTCGCGCCGCTTCCGCGAAATAACCTCGGTACCACTGCGGGCCCGCGTTGCTCATGACGAAGGAGTCGGCATGCAGCTTCCCCAGCGAGGCGCGCACTTCGGCGTTGATCTGTTCGAGGGTGAGCTTGCGATCCACGAGCTCTCGAGAGAGGCCGCCGTGCAGGCATAGATAGTCGCCGATGCGCGTGACGGTGGCTTTCGTGCGCAGCCACTGGCCGAGCAACGTGGTTTCGCTCCACAGCGCGGCGTAGTTCGGCGCGTGCAGCGCGCCCTTCACCTGCTGATATTTCGGATTCAGGTAGCGATCATCGCCACCGAGCGCCATCGTCTCGTGATTACCGAGCATCAGATGCACGCCACCGCCGGCCCGGGCCGCCTCGGCTTCGAGCTTGTAGAGCAGCCAGAAGATCTCGGTTTGATTCGGCCCGCGATCGAACACGTCCCCCAGGACAGCGAGCCGCCCGCGCCCGAACTGCCACCGGAGCGCGGAATCGATGACGTGCTGATTCCGGAGCAACTCCACGGCGATCTCGAATTCGCCATGGGTATCCGCCATCACGAACAGGGGCGTCGTCGAGGGCAGCTTCACATCGTTTGGCGCGATGCCTGGCGTCTTGCGCAGCCGAACCTTGAAGCTCGGCAAACTGCCGACGGCCGCAACACTCACCTCATCGCCAATGCGAACCTTCTGCTCGCGCACTTCCGCAGAATCAGCGCCTCGCTCCGCGCTCACCCAACGCGCTACCCATGCCCCATCCGCCGACTGCGCAACATAAGGCCCATCCTGCAGCGCCGGCGCCGCGACGACGTGACCAACGCCAAACACCAGAAGCAAAACAATGATCGAGCCCGCGCGAACGAGCGTCCAGCAAGCACGCGAGCTCACGCACGCGCTCCACGATATTTGATCAGCGCGTACACGCCGATGCCGATCCAGATGATGTTGAGGGCGGCAGAGGGGTACGCACCGTTCAGCCCGCTGTTGATGACGAAGCCGGCGGCGCCGACGATGTTGAGGCCCTGGTAGATCGCAGAACGGCCCGTGAGCTTGCCGGCGGACAGCATGCCGTACGCGAAGAGAATGAGCGCCGCGCCCACCCAACCGACCAACTCAACCGCAAGCTTCATCTCTCGATTCCTTTCTCAGGACACCTCGGGCCCGGAGAGTAGTACGAAGCCGCGGCGCCGTCCTCTCACCTGAGGCCTCTGGGTGTTGCGCGTTCCGGATAGGAGGGCCGCCGAAGACCGCTTCGCCAGCCTCCTCGGCTCGCATTTCTGTACGAATCCAACACGCTGGCCACGTTCGAAAGCGGATCGCCGCGAGTACCGTGTCCGCATGGCCAGCACGGAAGCACCCACGACTCGAGCCTACCTCACATCGCACGATCTCGGCGCAGCACCTGCCACCGCGTGCGGCGATGGATGCGCAGCATCTCGCGATCGCCGCAGTTCATCGGATGCGATTTCTGCTTACGTGGAATTGCAAGCATTTGGCCAACGCGAATATTATTCCGTCGCTGGAGCGGATATGCGTGGCGGCAGGCCATACCTGTCCGCAAATCCGTACACCCATGGAAATGTTGAGCCTCGGAGCTCAGGGGAGTGTCGATTATGGATGATGAATATCTCGAAGACGATGACCCGTTGGCCGAAGTGCGGCGTCTGCGCATGGAGCGAGGCGCTCGGTTTGGCTTCGATCTGAAACGCATGTCTGAGTATGCGCGGTGGCGGCAGTACACACGCGGCCGTCCGGTCGTTGACCTTTCGCGTCCCAAAGAAAAGAAACCCGTCGAAAAATAACGATCAGGCGCGTTCAGAGACCGGCCCAAAGAAAAAGGGCCGGTGAGCGCTAAAGTCTCACCGGCCCTTTTCAATCACTTCACGAGGGCTGCGCATCGCGCCCGCGGGGGCACGACGCGAGTGACCCGCGCGTCAGCTGGCGGCGCTGCTCTCTTCTTCGCCGACGCTGGACTCTTCGCTGTCCGGCAAGCCACCGCCCACATCCATGAAGCTGCGGCGATCCGAACTGTTGTCCAGCTTGCG
>JBDTUL010000581.1:0-4174 GCA_040007735.1 Gammaproteobacteria bacterium
TACACGTTCTCCATCTCCACGCGCTTCTAGGAGCCTCCCCCACATGATTCGCAAAGTCCTCAAATTTGCCGCGCTGGCAGCGGCCGTCGGACTCGGTGCGTGCGATAAGCAGCTCGTGGTTGGTAACCCGAACTCGGGTGAAACCCAGCGCGTTATCGGCACACCGGGCGACGCAGAAGCGTTGATCTCGTCGTATTACAAGCGATGGTACACCGGCGTGTATAGCAGCACGACGGACCTCGAGGGCATGGCCAATATTTTTGGCATGATGAACTACTCGAGCCTCGCGAATAACTGCCAGAACTCGCACGCGCCGTTCACCAACGCGTCGAACGGAAACTCGCCGGGCAACGTCTGCGCCGGCGAGCAGTCGCGCATCTATTTCGTGCTCGGCGAGGTGAACCGCGTCGCGGCCAACCTCCTGACCGAAATGGACAAGACGGACGGCAAGCTCGATTTCGGCACCGTGGCACGAAATGCACGGGCAAGAGCGTTCGCCGAGTTCCTGCGCGGCATCTCGATTGGCTACATTGCGCTGGTTCACGACTCGGTCGCGGTGGTCTCGTCCGGTCAGAAGGGCGACGATCCTGGCAAGCTGGTTTCGTACAGCGTAGCGATGGATTCGGCGTACGCCGCGCTGCAGCGCGCAATCGACGCTGCCTCTCCGGCAACGTCGACGAGTGACGACGGCTTCCCGATTCCGACCACGTGGATTCCGTCGGTGAACCCGACGTCATCCGCCGAGTTTGTTCGGCTTGTCCGTTCGTATCGTGCCCGTCTCCGCGCGAACGTTGCGCGCACCGCGGCTGAGCGTGCGGCGGCGAACTGGTCGTTGATTATTGCCGACGCCCAGAACGGTTTCACGGCAGATCACCAGATCGTGACGACCTCGACGTTCAGCACGATGTCGTGGCGCAAGCAGTATGAGTCGTTCGGCCTTTGGCACCAGATGCCGCCGTTCATCATCGGCATGGCTGACGTCTCGGGAAGCTACGCGGCGTGGCTTGCTCAGCCACTTGGCGACCGCGGATCTGGCAACAATGGCTTCTTCATGGTCACCCCGGACCTTCGCTGGCCGCAGGGCGGAAACCGCGCGGCACAGCAGGCAGATTTCGCGGCCTCGTCGTGCGCGGGCGTTGCGCAGACGTGCAAGCGGTATTTCGTGAATCGAATCGCGGGCAACGATCAGTTCGCAGGCTTGGCTTTTGGTTCGTCGAACTACGATTTTGTTCGCTTCCACTCTTGGGTCACCAAGGGCGACGCCGGCAGCGGTGGTCAGGGTCCGGTGACGGTTTTTGCGAAGGCCGAACTCGACCTGCTCGCGGCCGAAGGCTTTATCCGCACTGGGCAGTATGCGTCGGCTGCCCCGCTCATCAACGCGACTCGCACGGCGAACGGCCTGCCAGCGATCACGGTGTTTGATGGAACCACGCCGGTACCAGGAACCAGTGGTAACACTGGCAGCTGTGTGCCAAAGGTTCCGATGGGTGCTGGCAATGCACTCATCTGCGGAAACATGATGGAAGCGATGAAGTGGGAGAAGCGCATGGAGACGGCGTACGTCGCTTACATGCCGTGGTTCCTTGACAACCGCGGTTGGGGAGACTTGGCGCAGGATACGCCGCTGTTTTGGGCGGTCCCGTACCAGGATCTGCAGGCTCGTGGCACAGCGATCTCCGCACTGTACGGCGCGGGTGTTGGCGCCGGCAATGCGGCTGCATCGTCGCAGACTACCAAGAGCGCGTACGGCTGGTAAGTAGTTGCAAACTTTAGCGATGAGACAGCTCTGTTTTGGTATGCTTCTCGTAGTTTCCTCGGTGGGTTGCTATACGCTGCATCCCACCGGGGGAGTGGTACCAGAACTCGGGCATGAGATCGCGATGGATATAAACGACGCCGGCCGACTGGCGGTAGGAACTTCGATGGGGCAGGAGATCGCCCAAGTCGAAGGTCGGTTGGTCTCGAACGACAACGGCGAGTACGAAGTAGCGGTGTCCATGGTTCACCTTCTTCGTGGCGGCGAGCAGGTGTGGCGCGGCGAAAAGGTGAAAATCAAGAAGGAGCACGTTTCATATCTGTACGAGCGCAAGCTGGATAAGGCGCGCTCGGTATCGATGGGAGCCATTGGTGTGGGAGCTACGGCGCTTATTCTGACCCAGAGCATTTTTGGTGCTGGGAAAGGAGAGGATCCAAAGGCTCCAGGTGATACCGCGAATTCAGTACGCAGCCGCCGGCCCTGATCGCCGGTTAAGCTCGCCTCAACCCCCACGGAGTTTTAAATGCGACGCATTCTCAAATATTCGGTGATTTGCCTTGCCGTCGGCGCGCTCAGCGCCTGCGATAAGCCAGCGCTCACCATCGCGACGGAGAACATTCCGACCGCGGGCGTGCGCTTTATCAACGCAGTGCCGGACTCGGCCGGCGGTTTCGGACTCGACATGCGATTCGTCGACATCGTCGAGAGCAACGCGCAGTTCCGCATCACCTTCCGGAATGGTCCGGCGGTGGTGCAGTCGCTTCAGGGTTCCTGCGGCACCCCGTGCTTGGCGACCGACACGGCCAATTATGTTCAGGTGGGCTCAGGTCAGACGCAGTACAAGGGCGCACGAGCAGGATCGCGTCACTTCGTGATCTTCCTCGACGATACGGCGCAGACCGTTGCCAGCACGATCATCAAGGACACGACGGTTACACTCGAAGCTGGGAAGAACTACACAGCCCTCCTTTGGGGTGCTGCCCGCACGGGTGGCTCGCCAGCCATGAAGCTCACGTTCATGGAAGAGGCTGTGCCGGATCCAGGCGCAAACATTGCCATGCGCGTGATTAACACGACGGCGCAGTCGCTGGACGCTCGTTTCTACGCGCGACCGGTGATGCCGAACAAGGATCGTCTGACGCCAACCGCTGGTGCGGCGGATCTCGTAGTGCCTGCGCAAAGCGTCTCGACGTACGTGACGAAGGCGCCAGGAAACTGGATGGTCAGCGTGCGTAACTCCGGAACCGCCACGAACTTCCTTGCAGAAGACATTCAGGCCTTCACGGGCACGGCTGCCTTCTCCAGCGCGGGCACCGGTGGCAAGATCGACATCAATGCCAATCCGGGCGCGTCGGTTGCGGGTTCGGCGATGACGTTCGTCGTCTATCCGCGCTCGACCGCTGGTAGCAAGGCGCCGCAGATCACTACGTCCAAGCTTAGCATGGCACTGACGGCTGGTGTCTGGATGTGGGACCGTCGTCCGGCGCTCGTACCGGGCACCTGATCGTACGTTCCAAGGGTTGAGGGTGAGGGGCCGCCGGCTGTTCCGGCGGCCCTTTTCTCATTAAGCTGAGCGCCATGACCGTACGCCGTAGCGCCGCTATTCTGTCGCCTGCGATCGACCTTCTTTTGGTCGGTGGGCTCTCGCTACTCTTTTTTGTGCCGCTGCTACTCAGCGGACGGTCGGACCTGCTGCTGATAGGCATTTACGCGCAGGCCGTGCTGGCGACCGTAATCAACATGCCGCATTTCATGGCTTCGTACCGGATCATCTACCGAAGCCGGGAGATGATCGTGCGGCACAAGTGGGCCTCGATGTACGTGCCGGCCATCTTACTGATTTGGGTCGTAGCCGCGGTGTGGACCGCACCGTCCACCTCGATTCTGTTAGTGCTTCTCGTGACGGTGTCGAGCTCGTACCTCGCTTGGCACTACACGGGGCAGGTGTGGGGGATGATGTCGTCGTACGCTTATCTGGATGGTACGACCTTCGAGAAGCGGGAACGGCTCCTGATTCGCACCAGCCTTCGGATACTGCTCGTGTGGCACGTCGCTTGGTTCATATACGGCGGTCTGCGCGACCCGGAGGCTGTGAGGCCACTCTGGCTCGTCATCAGCGCCGGAACGCTCGTGGCGTTCCTGCTGGGTGCCACGGGACTCGTTCTGCTCCGACGGCGGACCGGTCGCTTTCCGCCGCTACGCGCCGTGGTCGCCTGGTTGGCGATCTTTTCCTGGTATGCGGTCATGGCACGAGACCGGAAGGCGATATTCTGGATTCAGATCGCCCATGCGCTGCAGTACCTCGCGTTCCCGATTCGGGTCGAGTTGAACCGGACGGCGGCGTCCGTCAAGGCGCATTCGGCTGAGGGCACGGGTGCATTTGCCCGGCACATCGCGATCTACGCCGTCGGCCTCCTG
>JBDTUL010000582.1:0-4173 GCA_040007735.1 Gammaproteobacteria bacterium
CGCTGTTCACCGCCTCCATGGTGTAGAGAAAGCGGTCGCGCCAGTGCATGAAGGACTGAGAGTTGATGTTCTCGTCGTCCTTGACGAAATCGAGTCCGCCTTTCAGAGCCTCGAACACCACGCGTCCGTAGTTCTTTCCGGACAGGCCGAGTTTGGGTTTCACCGTGGCGCCCAGCAGCGGGCGGCCGAATTTGTCGAGCCGCTCGCGCTCCACGACGATGCCGGTGGGCGGGCCCTGGAACGTCTTCACATAGGCGACGGGAAAGCGCATGTCCTCGAGCCTCAGGGCCTTCACCGGCTTGAAGCCGAAGACATTGCCGATCACCGAGGCGGTGAGGTTGGCGATGGAGCCGGGCTCGAAGAGCTCCAGGTCGTACGCGATGTACGCGAAGTACTGGTCGGCCGAACCAGGCACTCGGTCCACCCGATAGGCCTTGCCGCGGTAGGCATCGCAGGCGGTGAGACGGTCTGTCCACACCACCGTCCAGGTTGCCGTGGAAGATTCGCCGGCGACCGCAGCGGCGGCCTCTATGGGGTCCACGCCTTCCTGAGGTGTTATGCGGAACACCGCGAGCACGTCCGTATCCTTCGGCACGTAGTCGGGCGCCCAGTAGCCCATCTTTGCGTAGGGAATGACGCCAGGGGTGTATCGGGATCGCTTCGGGCCCTGGACCACTTTGGAAAGGTCATTCACTGTTGCGCCCGCCTGTTGTCGTAAGAAGTGCGGCAGGAGCATCACCGATGCTTGGCGCTTCAGTAAATTTAAACTATCTTGTTCCTACCTTAAAAATTGGTTAACCCCCCCCATGCGTCACATCACGCTGCGGCAATTGCGAACGTTCACTGAGGTGATCCGCTCCGGCAGCTTTTCAGCCGCGGCGCAGGTGCTGCATCTCACGCCGCCGGCCGTTACCGTGCAGATGCGCCAGCTCGAGCAGAGAGCAGGGCTGCCGCTGTTCGAACGGACGGGCGCCGGCATTGCGGCCACCGAAGCAGGGCTCGAGGTCGCCAACGCCACTCGCCGTATCGATGCGGCACTCTCAGAGTGTGCCGATGCGCTGTCGGCACTGCGCGGCTTGCACGGCGGCCACGTTTCCATCGGCGTGGTCAGCACCGCGAAATACTTCGCGCCGCAGGCACTTGGCGAATTCTCGAGAGCCTATCCCGCTGTGGAAATTCGCCTGGAAGTGGGCAATCGCGCGGAGATCATTGCTGCGTTGGCACAGAACACGCTGGATCTCGCACTTACCGGCCGGCCTCCGGAGGATCTTCCGGTCGAGAAGGCGATCATCGGGCCACACCCTCACGTCATCGTGGTACGGCCGGACCATCCCCAGGCCCAGCGCAAGCGTTTGCCGCCGGCGGCGCTGGCGGAGGAGAAGTTTCTCGTGCGCGAGCCGGGCTCCGGAACGCGCGGCCTGATGGAGCGTTTCTTCGCGGAATCGAAAGTTGCCCCGCGCATCGGCATGGAGATGGACAGTAACGAGACCATCAAGCAGGCGGTAATTGCCGGTCTCGGCGTTGCATTTCTCTCCGCCCACACCGTTGCGGCCGAATTGGCCGACGGCCGGCTGGCTTCGCTGGACGTCGTGGGGCTGCCGGTTGTGCGCACATGGTTTATCGTGCAGTTGGCACGACGCAGGTTGTCACCGGCGGCCGCAGCGCTGAGACAGTTCCTGACCAGTGAAGGGAATAAATTCCTGCCGTCGTTCGGGGTCATCGATGTGACGGCAACCAAGCCTACGCGTGCCGCGAAGGCTACGCGCATTAAACGTTCGGCACGGGCACAACGCAAACGTAAGGAATGAGAATGCAGATTGAGGTTTTGGATTTCGTCGCAGGGGCGCGCGAATCGCGCGGGGTAACGGTTGTCATAGATGTGTTTCGCGCATTCACCGTGGCCTGCTATGCCACTGCGGGTGGTGCGGCAAAGATCATTCCGTTTGCCGATGCGCAGAGGGTGCGACAGCTCAAACGCGAAAACCCGGAGTATCTCGCCGTTGGCGAGCGCTTCGGCCGCATGCTGGAAGGGTTCGATTTTGGCAACTCCCCAACGGATATCACACACGGGGATGTGCGCGGCAAGACACTGCTTCACACCACGCACGCGGGAACGCAGGGGCTCACCAATGCTACGCATGCGGATGTGGTGCTTACCGGCAGCCTGGTGAATGCGGGGGCCATTTGCGCATACATCAAATCACTGGCGCCGGAGCGGGTGAGTATTGTGCGAATGGGGAAGGAGGCGCTGGAGCGCAGCGCTGAAGATGATTTGTGTGCGGAGTTGCTGGTTGCGCGGCTGAGTGGGAAGCCGTATGACATCAGCACCGTTCGGGAGCGGTTGCGGGTGGCGCCGGCGGCGCAGAAGTTTTTTGATCCTGATGCGGCTTGGGCGCCGGAGGGGGATTTCGACCTTTGTACTGACGTGGATAGGTTTGGGTTTGTGTTGAGGTTGGTTGATAGGGATAAATCGCTTCCCTATCTGCAAGCGATAAATGTGTGATTGTTCTTAGCCGCCCGGCACTGGAGGGCTCTTGGTGCCGAAATCCCAGAGCCCTCAATCGCCGGGCGGCTGGGAGAAGATCCTTCTCAACGTCAAAAAAACGTCGAATTCAACGCTCGACTTCGCGTCGTAACGCCAACGCCTCATCCATGTGCGCATCACCCGGAAACTGCCGCTCGAATTCGGCAACGAGCCGTAAGGCAAGCGAGCGTTTACCGGCGGCGCGAGCCAGGGAAGCCAGTTTTAACGTATCGGTGGCCGTGCCGAGTTTCAGCGTGGGCGCGCGCGCGAGCACGCCCGCCGCGGTCTCCACCGCCGCGCCGGTCTTGCCGGTCTCGATGAGATGTGAAATGAGAAACCGCGAAATGAACACGAACGCCTTCTCGTCCTGCCATTCGCGCGCCTGGCTCATGAAGAACAGCGCGTCGCGCTCCAGATAGTCGACGCTTTCTTCTCGCAACCAGCGAGTCAGCGATTCGCGCGCAGCCAGGAAGTTGCCGCTGCGTGCTTCGCCGTACACCTCATCCAGAGTGCGCGCCCGAATGCGCGCTCGCTCGCGATTCTCTCGTTCTGCCGTACGCTCCGGTGAATGAGTAGGATCGAGCCCGAGCCGGTGCCGCCGCTCGTACAGCGCGCCACCCAGCAGACTGAACAGCGACAGCACAAAGAACAGGCCGAGTCCGGTTTTCAGCGAATAGGGCAGGCTTGATCCCGCAGCCAGGAACATCACTATCACGTAGAAAGCGATGACGCCGAGAATCACGAAGTAGTAACTGCCCAGCCCGATGAGCACACGCGTGAGCACAACCGGATTCACCGCATCGATCGCTCGCGAGGAGGTGCCGAGCACCGCCACGGATATCGGCAGATAGAGCCCACCCAGCACCGCGACGAGCACGCCGAGCCACCCGCCCAGCCATTTGGCGAGCATGTAGAGGCCGATGACGATGATGGCCTGTGCAGCTGGGCGCTGCTCATCTACGGGGTTCAGCATTTCCGTAGACAGCACAGGGGTTTCCTTGACTCCGTTCGCCACGGAATCGAGCAACACGTATGCGTACTTGAAGAACCAGGAAAGCAGCAGCAGGATGACTACGCCGCCGTAGAAGCCGGCCTGCAATCCAAAGGTGAACCCTGCGGTGAAGACCGCGAGCAGGATCAGCGAAGTGGTGTCGAGCGGGCGGAGGAGGTGGCGAATGAGCATTTGTTGGGCGCTCGAGCTGTCCAGAGTGGCGGACAGGCGACGATCCATGTCGTTGATTCGGTGATTTGTCAGAGCTGCGGCAGAGCCCTCAATCGCCGGGCGGCTAAGAATTCACTTCTTTAACAGTACAGCACGTTAACAGCAGCGGTTGATGCCGCTCCACTTCTGGGTGGTGTAGTCCGCGTAGAACGCCCGCCGCGAAAGCGGTGGGGTTCCGGGATGAACTTGCGCGTGGCGCGCGAGATAAAGCTCGTACGCGTTGTCACCCGACGCCGTGCGAACGCATTCCCAGGCCGTCTTCAGGGCGGCTTGCGCGGTTCGCATTCCGGGTCGGGTGACGAGTCTCACGCCGTCACTTCCGCGCCGGTGAGTGCCCGGGCGCGGTACGGCGCCTCGGAAGTTTCGCGCACCGGCAAACCGCGCACGCGGAGGAAGCACACTCGCAGCATGTCGCAGATGACGAACC
>JBDTUL010000583.1:0-4171 GCA_040007735.1 Gammaproteobacteria bacterium
CGCGAATATTGCGTGTACCGCAACGACTTTGAGTTTAGGTTGACGAGTGCCTATCAAGCAACGACCATGCCAATCTTGAAATCGAGACACTGCCCCGGCAAGGCGGTTTTCGCGCCGCTCGGTGACCCACATCGAGTCAGCGGGGCTTCGCGGCGCACCCGCGTTGGGCGCGCCGCGCACCCATCGAGCCGTGGCGCGAAGGCAACGGAGCCTTTACCCCAGCCATGAAAAGGGTGGACGTTGTCGTGCTCGGCGGAGGGCTGGTGGGTTGCGCGGCGGCCTACTATCTCGCCAGGGCCGGCGCCTCCGTCCAACTGCTCGACCGCGCGGACATCAATCGCGAGGCTTCCGGGCGAAACGCGGGTTCGTTGCACTTCCAGCTCGAGTACCGGCTGGTCCGGTATGGAGATGCGCAGGCAGCCCAGTTCGCGCAGATCATTCCGCTGAGCCTGGTCGCCATGGAGGACTGGCGGGGCCTCGAAGGTCAGCTCCAGGCGGACCTCGAGGTCGGGATGCACGGCGGCCTCATCGTGGCCGAGTCACCAGCCGACGTGGAAAGACTGGAAAAGCGGCAGGCGCTACACGTCCGCTGCGGTCTCGCGACCCAGCTGCTCGCGAAACGAGAAGTGCACGCGCTGGCTCCCTATCTTTCGGACACGGTGATCGCGGCCAGCTATTTCGCCGATGAGGGCCATGCGAACCCGCGCCTGGTAACCCCGGCATTCGCGCGGAGCGCGGCCGCACTGGGTGCGGTGATCGAGTCCTACACTCGCGCAACGTCGCTCGTGCGCGATGGTCGCGACTGGCGCGTCACGGCCGTCAGCCGCGATGGCGGCACGCACGAGATCGCTGCGCGTGCTGTGCTCAATGCCGCCGGAGCCTGGGCCGCCGACGTCGCCGCGCTGGCGCACCTGCATCTGCCGATCTATGCCATTCCGCTGACCATGAATGTGATCGAGCGCTGTGCGCCCTTGATACCGCACCTCGTCCAACACGCAAGTGAGCGCCTGACAGTCAAACAGGTGGCGGCCGGCAACGTGCTGGTAGGCGGAGGTTGGCCCAGCCGATTTCCGCGCCAGGGCGCGAAGCACTCACTGAGGCTGGATTGCCCACGGACCTGCGCGGCACAGACGATGGAAACGCACGGCACTCCCGAGCCTGTGATATCGAACATTTTGGAGAATCTCATGCTCGCCACCCGACTCATCCCCACGCTCGGCCAGCTCCACCTGCTGCGCTCCTGGACGGGCACCACCGGGGTCACCGCGGACCAGATGCCGTTGCTCGGTGAGGCGCCGGAGGCGCCCGGTTTCTATGTGGCTGCCGGAGGTGCTGCGTTTACGCATGGCCCGACCTATGCAAGGCTCATCAGCGAGCTGATCCTCGAAGGCCGTACGTCGGCCGCGATCGATCTCTACAGTCCGGCTCGCTTCAGTCACGTCAACGGATTCATGGCATCGGTCTAAAGACATGAGTATCCGGATCGGCAGCGGAGTGGTGCGGTCGGCGCCTGTCACCCTCGACGTGAACGGTGCGAGCGTGGCAGCCTACGAAGGCGAGTCGCTGGCGACGGCGCTCATCGCTTCGGGCACGCTCACGATGTCGCGCGACCACACGGGCCGGCTGAGAACGCCGTTCTGCAACATGGGCGTTTGCTTCGACTGCCTGGTCGCTGTCGAGGACGAGACCGCGCCGGGCACACCGCCGGTTTCCGTTCGGGCCTGCATGACTGCCGTACGCACTGGGTTGCGCATCAGTGTACCTGTGAAATGAGCGGGGCCAGCGCTTCAGAGCCGCCGACTGCGGTGACGGATTCATGCGACGTCGCCATCGTCGGCTGCGGGCCAGCGGGGTTGGCCGCCGCGCAGGTGCTGCGCGAGCAGGGTCTTGCCGTAACCCTCATAGATGAGCAGCCGCGGGCGGGTGGGCAGTTTCTGCGTCAGCCGCCGCGCGGATTCACTGTCTCGAATTGGCTGCCGGGCAAACTCTATGCGCCCGCCAAGTCCGTGCTGCATGCGGTGGAGGGGCGCGAGGGCATCGACTGGCGCCTGTCGTCGACCGTGCTCGGCATCATGCCCGTCTCGCAATATCGAGCCGACGCGCGGGGTGCCTCTCACGAGCTGTGGATTCAGGGCCCGTCCGGCGCTTACGTATTGCGGGCCGGCGCGATACTGCTTGCGACGGGATGCTATGAACGCCCCCTGGCGTTTCCGGGCTGGACACTCCCGGGTGTGATGGGCGCCGGGGCTATCCAGGGTTTTCTGAAGAGCCAGCAATTCGTGCCCGGCAAACGGTTCGTGCTGGCCGGCAGTCATCCGCTTCAATTGGTGGTGGCCGATCAGTTGGCCGGTGCCGGCGCCGACGTCGCGGCGGTTGTCTTCACTCAGCCGTGGCAACGTGCATTGGCCGTGCTGCTGAGGCCTGATGTGCTGCTCCGGTATAGCCGCACCTTCCTCGAAACCGCGCGGATCGTGGCCCGGCTGAGGCGAGCTCGGGTGCCAATGCTCTTCGGCCGCACGATCGTCCGGGCGGAGGGAACGGATGCGGTCGAGCGCGTCACGGTCGCGGCTCTGCGCGCAGAGGGCTCGATCGATCACGGGCACGTTCAGGCCATCGAGTGCGACCGCTTGGGCCTGTGCCACGGCTTTCTCACATCTTCGGAACTGGCCCGGCAGGCAGGCGCGCAAGTCCGGTGGTGCGAGCACGAAGGCGGCTGGGTGGTCGATCATGACGAATGGTTCGAGTCCACCGCAGCAAGGATTTTTGTCGCAGGCGAGATCACTGGCGTCGCCGGCGCGGATGCCGCGCTGGAAAAGGGGCGCATCGCGGCTGCCGGCATCCTGCAGGCACTGGGGCGTATCGACAAAGAAACAGCGCGGCGTCTGGCTCAATCGGCGCGGCACAGCCTCGCGAGCATCGCAGGCTTTGCCGCAGCCCTGCGAAGGCTCGCTCAACCGCCGCCGGGCCTGGCGCTCGAGACCCTGACGCCGGAGACGATCCTGTGCCGCTGCGAGCGGGTAACGCGAGGCACCTTCGAGCAGGCGCTACGCGATCACCCGCACGTGCAGTCGGCCGACGCCGCCAAGCTGCTCACCCGGGTAGGCATGGGCCTATGCCAAGGCCGCCTCTGCGGCGACAACGCCGCGCGCCTGATCGCGACCCTGCGCGATACGGACGTCACTGAGGTTGGCCCGTTTCAGGTGCGAGCACCCGTCAAGCCGCTTCTTCTTGGAACCATCCGCCGCGAACGTTGCGACTGAAGCAACGAACACAGTCAGCCCCTGTAATTGAACTCGAGCAGTCGTTGCAGCACTGTCGGTCTCCTCGAGATCGCATAAGCAACGTTTAGAGTGCGGGGTCCTAAAGTGAAAACATCGTTCCTGCGTCGGTGGTCTTGCGCAATGCTGGCCGCCTTGATGTCCTACGGCGCCCTCGCGCAGACGCCCGCTCTGAAGGCCGCCGACGGTTTGTGGGCCTACAAGGTTCTGCAAGGAGGAGGCAAGGGCGAGTTCATCCCCCTGACCGGCGTCATCCTCTTCAAGAACGGTGTGATCGCCCAGCAGTCGATCTACAACGGCGAGCCGTTCGAGCAGCAGGGAGCAATGGCGCATGCCGGCACCTATGCCGCCGGGCCTATGGGCATCCACATGGTCACCGAACAGACCATCAGCATCTCACCTGACAAACCCAAGCCCCTCTCCTTCCGCGCCGACATGCCGCACGACATCTCCGCTGCGCGCTCCGGTGACGAGCTGGTAATCGTGTTCGACAGTGGCACCGTGCAGAAATTCTCGCGCATCGGTCCGGCCAAAGGCGACATCTACTCGCTGAAGAACGGCGTGCTCGCGTTCGTCGACGGCCATTTCATCCTGGTGGATGGCGACGAGAACGGCGCGGTAAGCGGCTACGGCAAGTACCGAAACACGGGTACCGCCTATGAGCTGGACGTCATCCGCTGGTCCGAAGTGAAAGGCTCGAAGGCGAAGAATCTCAAGGACACGAAGCTCACCGCCACGTTCGACGGCAAGACATTCAAGCTCGCTGACGGGCGCGCGTTCAACGTGATACGGCCAAAGAAGTAAGCGATGCCAACAAGTCGATTGAGACGCGTATTCCGAAACCCGGCGTCCGTGATGACGCCGCTCGTCACCCTGTGCGCCCTTTGGCCCTT
>JBDTUL010000584.1:0-4169 GCA_040007735.1 Gammaproteobacteria bacterium
GTAATCCACTCGCCAGCGCTTGAGGTACGACAGGCTCGAATACCCGGTGCCAAAGTCGTCGATGGCGATCCGCACCCCGAGCTCGCGAAGCTGTGAAATAGCGTCTTCGCTGGATTCCCCGGTGCGGCCCTCGCGGTGCTCGAACACGGCGCTTTCGGTGAGCTCCACCTGCAACATGCTCGTCTTGATTCCATGCAGCTTAGTCAACCGACGAATGGTTGCGGGCAGGTCGGAGCGCTGCAGCTGAACGGCAGAGATGTTCACGGCCACCGGCACTGGCGATACCCCGGATTCGCGCCAGCGGACCGTGTCTTCCATCACCCGCTCCAGCACGAATTCGCCGATGGGCACAATGAGCCCCGTTTCTTCGGCCACGCCGATGAAGCGGCCCGGCGCGACGAAGCCGTGCAACGGATGCTTCCAGCGCAGCAGCGCTTCGAGCCCGGTGACGTGGTGGGATTCGATGTCGATGATCGGCTGGTAGTGCACGTCCAGTTGCTTCTGCTCGATGGCGGTACGCAGGCTCGATTCGATGGCGATGCGCTCTTTCAGCTTGCGGTCCATCACCGGGCTGAAGAGCTGGAAGTTGTTCCGGCCGCGATCCTTCGCCTGGTACATGGCGGTGTCGGAATGCCGCAGCAGCTCGCCAATATCCGCGCCATCGCGCGGATAAAGACTGACGCCGATACTCACCGTGGTGACGACCGCGCGGCCGTCGACGACAGCAGGCGCGCCGAGTGCTTCATTGATGCGTTCAGCCGTTTCGTTGACATGCTGCGGACCTTTCACGCTCTTGAGCACGACGATGAACTCGTCTCCGCCCATGCGCACGACCAGATCTTCCGCACGCACGGTGGAGCGAATGCGCTGCGCGACGGCCTTCAGCAGCTTGTCACCTACCTCGTGGCCGCGCGAATCGTTGACGTGTTTGAAGCGATCGAGATCCAGGAACAGCACCGCGAGCGTCGCGCCTGTCCGGCGCGCCTCCGCGATGGACTCCGGCAGATGCGCAGCGAGATAGAGGCGATTGGGCAGGCCCGTCAGCTGATCGTGATGCGCGAGATGATCCAGGTGCTGTTGCTTCTCCAGCAGCTGGCACTCGATTCTCCGGCGCAGAGTGACGTCGTTCGTGGTGAAAGACAACACCGCGTGACCGTCGAGATCCACGCGATTTCCGCTGATTTCCACATCGATCGACGTGCCATCCTTACATCGCTGGCGGATGGAGAGCGGCAGGCGCGGATCGGGATGACGGAGTTTTTCGAGGATGCCGTGCGGATCTCCGGAACCGTCTTCGAATACCTGGCCGAGGGTGAGCGCTTTCAGCTCGTCGAGGGAGTAGCCGAGACTGCGCTGGAGCGCCGGATTGGCCGCGACGATCGACAGCGTAAGGGCATCCGCGATCAGCACGCCGTGGGGCGATTGATCGATCGCCGCATGATAGTGATCGCTGGCGCTGCTCACGGGGCGCATGCGTTCGCGCGAGCGCATTCGAAACCAGGTCAATGCAAACAGGGCGCCGATTACGGCGCTGAGGAAAGGCGCGAGATTGAGCGGTTGCTCCTGCATAGACTCATTGTTTCCCGGCGCGGGATTCGCCAGCGGCGGATCCCACGCAAGTGCGAACTGGCTGACACTCCCTGCAGACAACGCAAAGCCAGTCTCGCTGATCGGATTGCGGCGCGAACGTGCGCTGCGCACACTTCCATGTACGACCAAGGTCTCAGGGCGTGAGAGAAACACGAACCTCGCGACACACTGTCCGCAGTGTGCACGGCCGACTATGCGTCGAAGGTCACTACGCAGCTGGCGCCTTGTTCCAGGGTTTCACCTGCACCCTGCACGATGACCGCGTTCTCACCGAACGTCACGCCCATCAGCGATTTGTTGAAACGGAACTGCCGCAGCACAGGCAACGGGTTGGTCGAGAGCTCACCCGTACGCTGATCGGTGGAGGTGATGATGCAGCGGGTGCAGGGCTTCACCAGTCGCAGGGTGATGTTGCCTATTTGCAGCGTCGAGATTCGGTCCTCATCGAAAGGCTCGAGGCCTTCCAGGACGATGTTGGGCCGGAACCGTTCGAGCGGAACAGGCTGCGGCATGCGCGAATTGAGGTGAGTGAGCGAGGCGAGATTCACGACGAGGATGGGGAAGCCGTCCGCGAATGTCACGGGCGCGAGCGTGGGACCCGCAAACTCCGCACTCGCATGGCGATCCAGCACGGGATCGATGCGCAGCAGGCGCGCCTCCTGATCCAGCACTTTACTCAGCCACTCCGCTGCCGCATTGCCTTGATCCAAAGCACTGATGGAGTCTTTCCACACCTGCGCGCCGCGGGGTGCACCCTGCGGTTCGAGCGGCACGTGCAAGGCGGCCATGTCGGGCGCACGCAGGATCAATTCGTTTGCACCGATCTCCGGCTCGACGAGCGCGAGCCGTGGCTGCGTCCGCTGGCTCATGAACACGCCTTGCGGATTTGCCGCCATCCAGTGCCGGTCCCACTCCAGGCCCGTGACACCGAGCCGCACCTGGCTTTTCGGAATCGCACGAGCCGATTTGACGGGGTAGATGCGCAGCTCGCGGACGATCGCCATGACCCTTACCTTTTCAGGATGAACTCACGATCGATCGTCGTGCCGACCCGGAAGCCGTACTCGCCGATCTTCGTGAAACCATAGCGCCCATACAGCCGTTGCGCTCCATCGTTTTCCGACCAGACTCCCACGTACAAGGGTGCTCGGCCCTCGGTGGCGAGCCAGTCGAGAGCGAGGGTCATCAACCGGGTGCCGAGACGCAGGTTGTGATATTTCGCAAGGACGTACAGCTGCCTGATCTCGCCGGCCGCCGGCTCGATATTTTCCACCGGCAGCTTGCACGTGCCGACGGTCATGTAGGCGACGGGCTCGGGGCTTTCGAACGTGGCGAGCCAGACGGCATTACCGGGCTCCTCGATCAGCTTGCGGCACGCGTCGGGCGAACAGGCCCGGGTGAGGAATTCCTGTAGATCCTCGGGTGGATACAGGTGGCCGAACGTTTCAACGAACGTGGCCACGGAAAGGTTGGCGAGCGCGGCGGCGTCTGCCGCTGTGGCGCGCCGAACGGTGGCCGTGGCGGCCGGATTGGATTCACTCATGCGAGTGATTTCGCACAAGCCGGCCGAGCCGGCAAGTAGTTCTCGAAGCCGAGCCTGCCGCCGCTAGCTGTGGATGTAGCTTTCGAGCTGCTCGATGGTGTGCTGCTGATCTTCTATGACAGCCTTGACCAGGTCGCCAATCGAGATGACCCCCGCGATACTGCCGCTCTCGAGCACCGCCAGATGTCGAATGCGTTTCTCGGTCATGAGGCGCATGCAGGCATCGACCGACTGCTCGGGCGACACCGTCACTACGGGAGAGCTCATGATTTGCCAGACAGGAGTGGCGCTCGAGGAACGGCCCAGCAAGATGACCTTCCGTGCGTAGTCCCGCTCGGATACCACGCCCACGAGCTCGTCGCCCTTGAGCACGAGCAAGGCACCCACGTGCTTGTCGGCCATGAGCCGGATGGCCTCCAGCACGGGATCCTCGGGTCCGACGGAGAAAATGGACCGGCCCTTCCGATTCAGCAGATGACGCACTGTGGCCATGATCGCCCCCCTCCCGTGCTTCCGTGCACGTCGAGATGTCGTTGAGACTTCGCCCTGAGCTTCGAGGGTAGCCCTTCTCCACGCCGGAAAGCCACTCCCAAAAGAGAAAGGCCCCTGAAGTCTTGCGACCTCAGGGGCCTTTCGGGATAGAGCCTGGCAGTGACCTACTCTGGCATGCCCGTGAGAGCACACTACCATCGGCGCAGAGCGTTTTCACTTCCGAGTTCGGAAAGGGATCGGGTGGTTCCCACTCGCTATGGCCGCCAGGCAATTCAGTAAACAATCCGGAAGTTTTTGTAATGACGCTTGTCGCGTTCACGTTAATCGATGGATCGCACTCCATCATTGTCAATCAACGCTCAAGCCAAACTGCTTGAGGTTATATGGTCAAGCCTCACGGGCAATTAGTACCGGTTAGCTGAAGTCATTACTGACCTTACACACCCGGCCTATCAACCAAGTCGTCTACTTGGGCCCTTTAGGGGAATCGAGTTCCCAGGGAGATCTAATCTTGGGGGGGGCTTCCCGCTTAGATGCTTTCAGC
>JBDTUL010000585.1:0-4137 GCA_040007735.1 Gammaproteobacteria bacterium
CGGTGCCATAGGTTGCAATAGCTTCGGCAAACAGCGCCACCCCGTAGAAAGGCCGCAAGCGAAGTCTTCGCAAGGAAGGGCGTTCGAGCGTCGCGCGGCAGCCTAGCGCTCGGAAGCCTGCGGCCAGCGACCCGGACACGCCGGAGAACGATCCCCCGAGCAGGAGGACGTCGCGTACTTTTTTCAAGATCGTGTTCCGTTCACGGTGGCCGCGTCCGTGGTTGCCAGGTCGGCTGATCGGGATGTTGCGGGCCCCGCCTTGTTCTCTATGTATCACACACCTCCTAAGCTCAACCTTAAGACAACGTCACACATTCGTCAGAATCCTGACACTCGCGGCCCTGAAGCTGGGGTTGCGTGAACGGTGACCGGGATATTCCTCCCAGCAAGAAACATACGGGACGGTGTGAATCGCTCGGCACGACCCTGCCACGAAGAAGGCGAGCCTTGGGCCAGGCAAGGAGGGGAAATTGGACCGGGTGCGGGACAGTCGCGCAACCGGATTCCATTTCCGGCTGCGCGATAATCCGCTGACAGTTAGAACACGTGAAAGATTGTTTCGAGAACGATGCCGGTCGCTACTGCCGCGAGCACCGCATCCCCGTTAACGCGAACCCAGTGGTAACCACGCGGCGGCGCTCGCAGGCCGCAATCGCGGTAGTCATTCACCACGTACGAGGTCGCGTAGTAGGACCTGGGCAAACGTTCGCCACGGTGCCAGGTGTGCGCGTAGTAACCACGCGGCGCCCGATACACGCTGTAGTGACGCGGCGCCGGGCGATACACATAGCGGGGCGCGGACGGCGCGGGACGGAAGGTGTGATCGCGGCTCTGATCATAGCGACCGTTATCGTAGCGACGCTGATCACTGTGGTCCCGATCATAGTGTCGCTGCTCGACATGACCCTGTGCAGCGCGCGGCGCGTCACGATGGTCATCCCGATGATCGTCGCCGTTGCCGCGAGAGCCTTGTCCAGCCATCGCCACCGAAGCAGCCATCAGGGAAGCAACCAAGGTTCCAACAACAGCCATGCGTTTCATATCGAGTCTCCTGCATCCCCACCGTGAATCAAGGTGGGTGCAGTGTGCCCGGAGGTGCATGAGACGAAGCTGAACGCCGGTTTCAGTCCCGGTTCAGTTTCGGCCCGCGCGATAGTGGGAACGTACGGCGCCGACGTGACATCCAACATTGTGCGGTGATTCGAAGCCGGCGCGCCCGCGTCGCGCACATAGCCCCGCCGCAGGGAGTTACGACATGAAGCTTTCCCACACCACGTTCGCTCTTGCTGTTGTTTTCGGCGCCGCCTGCGCAATCGCTGGAGGTGCCGGACCGAATGACGCGCAGATCGCCGCCATCGTGGTCACCGCGAACCAGGTGGATATCGATGCCGGAAAACTCGCGGAAAGGACAACTACGTCCGCCGACGTCAAGCAGTTTGCAAAGCTCATGATCACCGACCACAGCGGGGTGAACAAATCGGCGACCGAGCTCGTAACGAAGCTCCACGTGACGCCTGAGAGCAATGCGACGAGCGAAAGCCTCAAGCAGGGCGGTGAGCAGAACATCGCCACGTTACGCAAACTCACCGGCAGCGCCTTCGACCGGGCGTACGTCGACCACGAAGTCAGCTATCACCAGGCCGTTCTGGATGCGATGGATCAGACACTGATTCCGAGCGCCAAGAATGCGGAGCTCAAAGCGCTGCTCGTGAAAGTTCGGCCTGCATTCGTCGCGCACCTCGAACACGCAAAGATGCTGCAGGCATCGCTGAACAAAACCGCCGGATGAGCCCACGCAAGGCACTGCATGTGAGTGGCGCGCCGCTTCGCGGTGCGCTGCTTGCCAGCCTTGTTCTGACAACGGTCGCTAACGCTACGCCGCCTGCCACAAAGTCCGCGCAGCCGCGCATGTACATCGTCACGATCGAGGGGCTCGCCTTCAAGCCCGCGAGCCTGTCAGTGCAGCGGGGCGATCGAATTCGATGGATCAACCAGGATCTGTTTCCGCATTCCGCGACGGCCGCGGGCGGCCTGTTCGACTCGAAGGCAATTCAGGCGAGTGGCTCGTGGACATGGGTGGCGCAGAAGCCCGGAACCATCGACTATGTCTGCAGCTTTCACCCCATGATGAAAGGCACACTGACGGTTCGCTGAAGGAGAAGAGGCGTGACCCGCAGCAATTCTGCGCCATTCCTGCCGAACGAAGACGAGCGTTCTGCCGCGAAACGTATTGCGGCCGGCGACGGCGCCGAATTCGCGCGGCTCATGCGCCAACACAACCGCCGCCTCTTTCGGCTGGCGCGTGCCGCACTCCGTGACGATGCGGAAGCCGAAGATGCGCTTCAGGACGCCTACCTTTGCGCGTACCGCTCGATGAACCAGTTTCGGGGCGACGCCTCGCTCTCTACGTGGCTTTCGCGGCTCGTACTGAACGAATGCTTCGCTCGGCTGCGGCGAAGCGCCCGCCGCCAGAGGGTGGTTCCCATCGTGAGCGCGAACAGGGAGATCGACACCGTGCCCGAGCGAGATTCACAACTGCCAGATCGCCTCTTCGGCCGCCAGCAGATGCGTGCGCTGCTCGAGAGCAAGCTCGATGCGCTGCCCGAGAGTTACCGTCTCGTGTTCGTACTGCGCTCTGTGGAAGAGCTGAGTGTCGAGGAAACTTCGCGCACCCTGGATATTCCGGAAGCCACCGTGCGCAGTCGCTACTTCCGTGCCAAGGCATTGTTGCGGGAAGCCCTTGCGCACGAGGTCGATCTGGCCGAGCGGGACCTGTTCGAGTTCGGCGGCGACCAGTGCGACCGTGTCACGGCGCGCGTGCTGGCTCGTATTACCGAGGCGATCCCCTGAGGATCACGCCATATCTTGGAGACTGGGGACAGTGAACTCGCCGCGCAGCGCGAGCAATTCATCGCGATGGAGCTGAGCGAGCCGTGTGAGCGCTTTCTCGCCTTTGGGGGTGAGCTCGATGCGCACGCTGCGACGGTCCTCGTCGTTCACGCCGCGCTTGAGAAGCCCGCGCTTCTCGCTACGAGTGATCAGCGCGACCACACCATGATGCTTCGCCTGCAGGCGTTCGGATAGTTCGGTAACCGTGGCCCATTCACGCCCGGGATACCCTTTCACCTGCAACATGAGCTGGTACTGCAGCGGCGTAAGACCGTGCTTGCGGATCACCTCTTCGCTATAGCGCAGATAGCGCCGTAACTGATACCGGAACGTCGCCAGCGCCTCGTACTGCCGCTTTGTGACGGGCGCTTTTTCGGAAGGCATGAGCGTGCCGCTCAGACTCCGGAAGCGGGATATCGATAGCCCGGAGTGCCGCGCATGGCCGCCTCGTACTGCTTCTCCACGAAGATCCAGTTGACGAGACCGTTGAACCAGCTATTCAGGAAGCGCTCGCGCTCGTTCTTGTAGTCGAGATAGTAAGCGTGCTCCCACACGTCGCACACCAGAATGGGCGTTCCGGCATCACCCGCTGACGGCAGCTCTGCGTCGTGAGTTGTGATGACAGCGAGCTTGCCGCCCTTGCGGATGAGCCACACCCACCCCGAGCCGAAGTGTGCGACACCCTGGCTCACGAACTGCTGGCGCAGCGATTCCAGGCCGCCAAAATCCGTATTGATGCCCTTCAGCAACTCGCCTGACGGCGCGCCGCTTCCGGCCGCCATGCACTCCCAGAAAAAAGCGTGATTCCACGCCTGAGCCGCGTTGTTGAACAGTTTGCCGTCACGCTGCTGTTTCGCCTCGACGATGAGTTGCTCGAGAGGCTGAGCAGACACGCCCTTCTGTCGAACCAGTTCATTGACCACCTGCACATAGCGCGCGTGGTGCTTGCCGTGATGTGTGAGCAGCGTCTCCGCACCGAGCAGGGGCGCGAGCGCGGTGGGGTCGTATGGCAACGGGGGTAACGTGTACATGGGTTGGATCGTGCCTCAGTCAACTTGCCGCGTGATATGCAGCCACCGCCCTGTTGTATCACGATGTGATGTATGTGGCCGAAAGCGGCGGGCCCGCTGCAAGCGAGTTGCGGAGGTGCTTCAAGCCCTCGGTGTCGAGGTGCTTGGCGCGACGAGCTTTGGCGTTATGACGTGGCGCGTCCGGAGAGATTCGAACTCCCGACCCTCAGGTTCGAAG
>JBDTUL010000586.1:0-4132 GCA_040007735.1 Gammaproteobacteria bacterium
TCGCGGATCTTTACCATTGCTCTTACGAACGCTTCGAGAGTTCCGCGGCCAGCTGCGAGTTGAAAGAGAACGAGCCGTAGCCGGAGATGAGCGTGGCGCCACTGTAGTCGCCGGCAAAAATGCCCATCTCGATGCGGTGAGAAGTGAAGCCGGCTCGATCACCCACGGGGAACGTGAAGGGCGTGCCATCCGCCAGCACGACCTTCTGCATGTCTTTCTGGGCGGCCCAGCCTTCGATGCCGCGCTCGGTGCGCACCTTGAACCAGTCGGTGCGGCGCTTGAGCACGTCTACGCTTTCATCGCGCGCAACCACTTGCGTGACGGGATAGCCCCGGCCCGGCGCGGTATGCAGCTCGAGGTAGGGCTCAGTCACGAAGACCTGCAAATACTCCCTCGCGCCACACAGAGACGGTGCGGCGAACAGAGGCAGTAGCAGGAGAAAGAAACTCGCGAGCCGGTGGCGTTGCAAGGCGCTCCTAGTTGACCGGCACAGCGGGATCAAACGGGTTGTTGAAGTACTGTGCCCCAATATCCAGCCACTCTGACAGCAAGCGAAGCTCCGCGGGGCTCAGGTAACCCGCATGGGTGCTCCCTGATCCCGGCGCGAAGCGAGCCAGAAACACGGCCGATAGAGCGCCGTTGGCATTCCCCGCATTCAGGTAGGGGCCCACACCCACTGTCACCATCGTCGGATTGCCGTTCTGGTCCGGAGGACCCGGCACCAGCCGGTCCTGCAACGCGCCCATGTTAACTTCCTGCTCGGCATCGGGGACAAAAAGTTCTTGGTACGAGCGAAGCTGGAGCGGCTGTGCGTCGGAAGCGACAGCGGTGAGGTCGAGCTGACCCGCTGGCACCTGCGGCGCGGCCGCCGCATCGACGGGGTTGTGGCAGCCGCCTGCCGTACATGTGTGGTCTGAAATTACCGCCATTGTCATGGGGTCGATGACTTGGCGCGGCTGGTCCCACAGCTTCTGGATGTGGGCCTCGTAGTTGATGATGACGCGGCAGGTTGAAGCCCACGTAGTGGCGCACGCGGGCGAGTTGACCGGCCGTGGCGTCAGGAACGTTGGGTCGGTATAGCTGTAGTCGAAAGACGGGTCCTTCGCAGGATTGGACCACACGTCCGTGAACACCACGTTCAGGCTCGGCGTCATCGCCGCACAACGCGGCGTATCCGACGAACAGCTGACGCGGGCGCGAGTCTGCGCCATGGTCTCGCCGGCATTCGGTGAGAACGCTGGCATGGAATTCGGGAAGGGCTGGCCGGTCGAGGCCGCGCCCGGATTCACCGAGGCGAACGACCCGGACCGGCCGTGCGACTTGATGTTCTGCGCCGTGGCGGGCTGATGGCAGCCATTGCACTCGAGCACTTCTCCCGGCCGCACCTGCAGCCAATTGGAGTGAACGGGGAAGATGCGGCGCGCATTGGCATCGAGAATGCTGATCTGGAACGCCACGTTCGCCGGCACTTTGATCTTGACCGAGCCGTCCGGCTCGATGGGCGCATAGCCCAGGATCTCCCGCATGTAACGCGTGACGCCGAAGGCGGCGTCGTCGATGTCGCGGACGTCTCTATCCGCCTGGGACACGGCCTTTTCGATACGGATGAAACGAGCCGGGCGCGACGACGCGGGCGTTGCGCCGTTCGCGAGCGTGGCGATGTTCGGTGAAGCTCTGTCCACACCATCGAAGTCGTACACGCTCTTGATGGAGAGCACGCCGACCGCGTCCGCGATAAACGTCGAGTCGAGCTCCGGAGACTGCTTGTCGAGAATGACGACGGGCAGCGTAGCGCGCGGCTGGGCGGCCACCACATCGGTAATCATCACGCCTTCGGTGGGTGTGAGGATGGGCAGCAACGTGTTCTGGCCGGGGTCGAACATCCACACGCTATAAATGGAGGGGGCCACTTTGACGTTTGGATCCGAAAGGCGCGAGTCCGTGCAGGGAACGATGGTCGCCGGCGTGGTGGTTTCGTCGAGCAGGCGGCACTGCGACCAGGACGTGAGAATGCGGTTCGTGCCGTCCCACAACGGATAGGCTGAATTGAAGCGGCCGCCAGGCGAGGGGCCTTCGATGGTGCGCACGTCGTTGGTAGTGGCGCGGGTCTGGGCGGGGCCGGTCATTCCGGCATTGACGAGCAGGGGCTGCGTCTGCTCGACATAGGTCTTGGTGTCGATGATGACGAGGTCACCGCCGTAGTCCGCGTCCGTGTACTGGCGCACCAGCGTGAGGATGCGCCCATCCTGCATTTCGCGCGGCCTCACGAACTGGATCGTGCTGGGCGCGCCAGCGGCGTTGGGCGTGCCGGTGTTGTGGCTGTTTGCGCCGTACAGCAGCTCGAGGGCCGTGCCGTCCGGGTTAGACGTATATAGATGTATGCCGTCGTTGCCCGGAGCGTGGTCCCAGCGGCTCCAGACGAGCTTGCCGTTCGAGAGCACCGAGGCATCGCGATCGTGGCTCTGGTTGAACGAGATCTGCTTGATGGTGTTGCGGTCTTTTTCCAGCACGTGCAGGACGAAGGCGGATTCGCTGCGGTCGTCGGTCTGCGCCTCGAACTGAGGTTTGTTCTCGTCAGTGAGAATGGCCTTCGAGATGCGCTGCCGGGTGGAGGAGAACACGATGCGGTCATCCGGCATGTAGTGCGGGGATACATCGTTACCGTCGCCGGCGGCGATGACGGAATTGAGCACGCGGTGCAGGTCGTCCGCGGCGATGTCGTATTCCCACAGCTCCCACGTCGGCGGGTCTTTCGGGTCCTGGTTTACGGCGAGCGGGCCGCGCATGGCGAACACCACGCGCTTGCCGTCGAATGAAGTGTCGACGTCTTTCACGTCGTAAAGCTTGTCGCCGGTGATGCGCGCGGTGATGTTCGTTTCCACCGCGCTGGGTGCCGCGCGTGCGCGCATGAACAGGTTCGCGGAGGGCGTGGTGTCACGCAGCGCGCGCAGATCGTCCGTCTCGGTCGCCATGGGCACGGCCCGCTTGACGTAGAAAATAGGGAAATCGACGGTCGCCGGATCGGCGGTCTGGCCGCTGCCGACGTTGACGCTGCCGCCGCCGCTGCAGGCCGTGAGCGTCAGCGCGATAGACAGGACCACGGAGACTGCCGCGGCTTTGCCCTTGCCGGTGCGCAACCGGCGCGTGACCGCGTTCACACTCGAATTCAATTTCTGCGCCACCTGGATCACTCCCGATGCAGGCGCCGGAAGACTGCCGGCGCGTGCGTATTACGTAATCAACCTTCGCTTAAAGCGCGTGCGGCAATCTGCCGATGCCATCACGTCGCTTGAGCAGCATTCGGAGTTTTCTCTCCGCCGGTCGCAACCTCGAGCCCGCTATTTCGCCTCGCGGGTCGCCGGTGCACAGGTAGACGTTCATGAGCGCGCACGGCGTGACGCCCTTCCCACTTCGCGGCGGGAAGGATACCCGGACGATATTTGGAAAGGACCTGTCTGTCCTTGGCGACGTACGACGCTTGAGACAAAAAGTTTGCTGAAAAAGCGTGGGTATAGTCCGCCCCGCATCGAAGGCCCGGACTTGGTTGATGGTGGGAGTGGACCAGTGCCATGAGCAACATGATTCGCAATAAATCGAAGGTCTCGCGCGTGATGGCGTCGGTGAGTGCCGCATGCGCTGTCGCCGTCTTTGCGCAGCTGGCCGTCGCCGCTCCTACTAATGAGGACGACCCGCGCTCGCAGGCCAAGCGAATGTACGACCGCATCGCTGGCGTGCCGGCAGACGATGCGACGCTCACTCTCATGGCCGCCGACATTACGGGCGGCAGCAAGCTCAATGCCGCGCTCAGGGCGACCGATGCTCCTGAGTTCTACAGCGTCACACTGAAGAACTTCGTCACGCCCTGGACCAACCGCGACCAGTCGGTGTTCGCGCCGCTGAACGACTACACCGCCACGGTCATCGGCATGGTCCGCGATGACAAGCCGTTCAACACGGCCCTGTCGGCGGACATTCTCTATACGAGCAATGCCCCGGGTCTCGCGGCGCCCTCCGCGGGCAACAACGATCACTACGCGCAGGCCGAAACTCAGGGCGTCAACCTCAAGGCGACTCTGGTCGAGACCACGCAGTCGGCCGTGTATGGCATTCCGGCCGCCGGCACCGCCGGGCT
>JBDTUL010000587.1:0-4131 GCA_040007735.1 Gammaproteobacteria bacterium
GCGTTCCATGAGGCGATCTGTTCTGATCGCCTCATGGAACCGCTGCTTCGCTACCGCGGCCGTGCCGTCACGGCCGCCGATGCCCACTTCATCCGCAATCTGATCGCGACGTATCCGGGGGAGAGCCGGCGTTCTCTGTCGCAGAAACTGTGTGCGGCGTGGAACTGGCGCCAACCCAACGGCGCCCCGCGCGACATGGTGTGCCGGGGTCTGATGCTCGCACTCTCACGCGCCGGGCACATCGAGCTGCCGGCGGTGAAGCGGCAGCCTCCCAATCCATTCACCGCGCGGGCCCGGCCGCAGCCTGTCGAAGTTGATTGCACCCCGCTGCGCCTGAGCCTGCGCGAGCTGGGTCCGCTCACGTTCCGTTCCGTCCGGCGCACACCCGAGGAGGCTTGCTTCAACGCTCTGCTGGAGCAGTATCATTATCTCGGCTACGCGCAGCCGGTCGGGGAGCATCTGAAGTTCATGGTGTACGCGGGTGCCCGGCCGGTGGCGCTGTTCGCCTGGAGCTCAGCGCCCCGACACCTCGGGCCGCGTGATCGGTACCTCGGCTGGTCGGCGCAAGTCCGACGCCAGAACGTCCGTGGAATCGCCTACAACACGCGTTACCTCATCCTGCCGTGGGTGGAGGTTGCGCACCTGGCCTCGCATCTGCTGGCGCGGATGACGCGGATGCTGTCGGCCGAATGGGAGAAGGTGTATGAGCACCCGGTGTATTTCGCCGAGACCTTTATCGACACGACGCGCTATCGCGGCACCTGCTATCGCGCGGCGAACTGGCGGTTGCTGGGTCGAACCCAGGGTCGCGGCAAAGATGACCTGACGCACCGGCCCAATCGCACCGTGAAGGAGGTGCTCGGGCTGCCGCTGGCAGAGAACTTCCGCGAGCGTCTGCTGCGCGCGGCATGAGCCGGAAGAAGAGCAAGAAAGACAAGCAGCAGAAACGGCCTGCGACCGCCGTACCTGCGCGCATCGAACTGATGGAGGAGCTCCTCGCGATCGTCGAGCGCAGCCGTAGCGGCGCACTCGATGCCGAGGATCGCGCGAAACTTACGACGGCAGTATCGACCCTGAGGTTCCTGACCGAGGAGCTTCAAAAGAAACAGACTTCAGTGGCACGGCTGCGGCAGATGTTGTTTGGCGCGGCAACGGAGAAGACTCGCGCCGTACTGGGCGAGGAGCACACTGCGCAAACACTCCCCGCCGCGCCGGGCAGTGGCGAGGCAAGCGAACCGGCTCCTGAGAAGCCCCCGGGACACGGCCGCAACAGCGCCGCCGCCTACACCGGCGCTGACAAGGTGGTGGTTCCTCACACCTCCGTGCACAGCGGGGAGGCCTGCCCGATCTGCGAGACAGGCAAAGTCTACTCGTTGGCTGAGCCTTCCGTGCTGGTGCGGATCACCGGCGTCGCGCCGTTGGGAGCGACGGTCTACGAGTGCGACAGACTTCGCTGCAATCTGTGCGGCGAGGTGTACACCGCCCCTGCACCTGCAGGCGTGGGAGATGAAAAGTACGACGCGACGGCGACCAGCATGATCGGCCTGCTGAAGTATGGAACAGGGCTGCCGTTCAATCGCATCGAGAAGTTGCAGGAGGGGATGCGCATCCCGCTGCCGGCGGCCACGCAATGGGATCTGGTGAAGGAGGCGGCGCAGAGCCTTGCGCCCGTGCACGAGGAACTGATCCGCCAGGCCGCACAGGGCGCTGTGCTGTACAACGACGACACCACGATGAAAGTGCTCGATCTGACGCGTGCACAGCGCGCGGCGGCGCTGGCGGAGGATGCGAATGAGGAGCGTACCGGGGTCTTCACCTCCGGGATCGTCGCCACGGATGAGGACCACAAGATGGCCCTGTTCTTCACCGGTGCACGGCATGCCGGAGAGAATCTCGGCGAAGTTCTCAAGCGCCGCGCAGCCGAATTACCTGCGCCGATCCAGATGTGCGATGCCCTCTCGAGCAACACGACGGGCGACTTCGACACGCTCCTCTCGAACTGCATCAGCCACTCACGCCGCAAGTACGTGGAGGTGGCCGAGAGCTTCCCCGAGGAAGTGCGCTTCGTGCTCGAGACGTTGCGGGAGGTCTACAGGACCGATGCGCGCGCGCGTGAGATGACGCCGGAGGATCGGCTGCGACTCCACCAGGACGAGAGCGCGCCCCGCATGCAAGCGCTGGCGAACTGGATGCAGGTGCAGTTCGAGGAGCGCAAGGTCGAACCCAACTCGACCCTCGGTGAAGCCATCCGCTACATGCAGAAACACTGGGCCGAGCTGACGCTGTTCCTGCGCGCGCCGGGCGCACCGCTCGACAACAACCTCTGCGAGCGCGCGTTGAAGAAGGCGATCCTTCATCGGAAGAACTCACTGTTTTTTAAAACGCTCAACGGCGCGCGTGTCGGCGACCTCTTCATGAGCCTTATCCACACCGCAGAGCTCAACGATGTGGCGCCGTTCGACTATCTCGTCGCGCTACTGCGTCACGCCGATGCGGTCAGCGCGAATCCAGGCAACTGGATGCCGTGGAACTACACCACGACGCTTGCCCGATACACCTCGGGCGCGGATCCGCCCGCGTAGGCGTTCCGACATTTGCGGCGCTGGAACCTCGGCGTCCCACCGCTCGGGCCCGGCAGTGGGCCGATGCCATGCCCGGCTAACTGGGGTCAAGCATGCTTGCCGGAAGCACACGAAGGTGTTTCGCAATCCATCGGGAACCGCACAGGCAACGGCGCAGGGCGCAACTGCCGGAAGCTTCGCGCTGGCGGCCCTGACAGGGCATTTCGGAATTGCGGGGACGATTGCCAGCACAGCAGCGGGGGCGAATCTCACAGCCCGATTGATGACGAACCCGCGTTTCGTGCATTGGCTTGCGAAGACAACGCGCGCACCGGCAAGCGCATTGCCCGCACTGGTGAATCAGGCCGCGCAGAGCGAGGACGGCGACATGCGCGAGTTAGCCGCTGTGCTAGCCGAACAGAAGTCGGGCCAGTAGCCAGATAAGCGTGCAGACTGAGCCGGCGAGCAGGCCAAAGGCAGTCACGGCCTTGAGTACCATCACGGTATCCTCCCAGGACGTGTCAGGTTCTACGTGAGTCTTGCGCCATTCCATATGTTTCAGCTTCTGATTCTTATTAATGCGCCGCTGATCTGGCTTTGATCTTACCTTTGGCGCGCCTTTGTCTTGCCACAAGATTCATGCCAGTGTTGTCAGAGTGAACCCGCGCCTTCGTAAATCAGTTTGAGTTGCGACGATGCCCAACCTAGGCGCCCTTGCATCTGCAACTCTGTGGCGCGAAGCTCCAGAGTGCTCCAGCTCTTAGCGTATTTCACCATCAGAACCGGTGGCGGTGGACCGCCCATGGTCGCTTCTATGAGCCTCGACGGTAGTGCTCGGTGGATCATCGAGTTGCGGTACTCCTTTGCCTCCTTCCAGTCGGCAGACCTCGCAAGAGCGTCAACAACGGCTTCAAGCGGACTCGTTCCCAGGTACGCCGTATTCAGAAGCCTAGGAAGACCTTGATCGAAGTGGCCTTTGCGACCGTTCAAGTTCCCCCAAGGCGCCGTGGCTGGATGCCGTTGAGTCAACGCCACGTAGCAGGCATACAGGGCGCTCTCAATCGAAGACACTGTGGATGAGAAGAACTCGAACAGGTCACGCTGTTGCCGATACATCGCCTCGAACGACAGCACCTGCCCGCCGTCCCTCCACACCGTTATCATCGAAAGAACAGCCTCATCTGCCGTTCGATATCGATATGCCGAAGCCTGCATAGCGCGGACGAATTCTCCCGCGGCTTCGTTATCTGGCTGAGTCCATGGGCGCCCCACATTGAAGAATGTCTGCCATTCCAGATAGGGGAATGTGTCCGGCAACTCGACTAGGAATTCTTCGCAGAATGTCATTTGTCGGGGCACGTGATGGTGATGGTGTACTGGGGCTGAAAGGCGCCGATGCCGTTGACGACGCCGCCAGAGCCCGCGGTCGCCTGATTCGTCATCGCGTATTTACCGCCGCAGACTTCGGCGGCCTTTCGATAGCACGCCGCCATGTCTCGACACTTGCTGATGGCGTAACCCTGTTCACCATTTGGGAGACCAAAAACGGCTCGATCTCCGGGGCGAACAA
>JBDTUL010000588.1:0-4130 GCA_040007735.1 Gammaproteobacteria bacterium
GACTTCTTCCGGAACGCCTACGAACGCGATGCCGGCCTGCGCATCGATCACCTGCTTCTCAACAAGCCCGCAGCGGCGCGGCTCGAGAAAGCAGCAGTCGATCGAAGCGTGCGCGGCTGGGAAAGACCGAGCGATCACGCCCCGACCTGGGTGGAGTTGAAGGCCTCATGAATTCAAACGGAACGATCCGACGCGAAGTCGGCACCTTTGCATTGATGCTGACGGGGCTGGGTTCGATCATCGGCTCGGGCTGGTTGTTCGGCGCGTGGCGTGCCGCGGGGCTCGCGGGGCCCGGCGCGGTGTGGGCGTGGGTGCTGGGCGCGGCCATCATCATGACCATTGCGCTCACGTACTCGGAGCTCGGGGCGATGTTTCCCGAATCCGGAGGCATGGTTCGCTACAGTCACTATTCTCATGGCTCGCTCGTCGGCTTCATCGGCGCCTGGGCGAACTGGATTTCCATCGTTTCCGTCATTCCCGTGGAAGCGGAAGCCTCGGTGCAATACATGGCGTCGTGGCCCTGGAAATGGGCGCAGGACATGTATATCCACTTGCCCGACGGTCACGGCGAGCTCACGGTTCCCGGCCTATCCATCGCCGCCGTGCTGGTCATCATTTATTTCCTGCTGAACTTCTGGAGCGTGAAGCTGTTCGCGCACTCCAACACGGCCATCACCATTTTCAAGCTGGTGGTGCCGGCCGCGACGGGCCTTGCGCTGATCGCGAGCGGCTTCCATACGGAAAACTTTTCTGTCGGCGTTCATGGCGAAGCGCACAGCATCGATTTCGCAGCGGTGCTCACGGCGGTTGCGACGGCCGGCATCGTCTTCAGCTTCAACGGCTTCCAGAGTCCGATCAATCTTGCGGGTGAGGCGCGCAACCCGGCGCGCAGCATTCCCTTCGCGGTGCTCGGGTCGATTCTGATCGCGACCGTTGTGTATGTGATTCTGCAGGTGGCGTATATCGGCGCGGTGCCGCCGGACCTGCTGGCGAAGGCGGGCTGGCACGGCATCGATTTCAGCTCGCCGTTTGCTGAACTCGCCATCATCGTCAACCTGCACTGGCTGGCGATGCTGCTATATGTGGACGCATTCATCAGCCCGAGCGGCACGGGCATCACGTACACCGCCAGCACGTCCCGCATGATTTATGGCATGCAACGCAATGGCACGTTGCCGGCCGTCTTGGGAAAACTGCACCCGGTGTACGGCGTGCCGCGGCCGGCGATGTGGTTCAACCTCGTGGTGTCTTTCCTGTTCCTGTTTTTCTTCCGCGGGTGGGGCAAGCTCGCCGCGGTGATTTCGGTGGCCACCATCATTTCGTACATGACGGGCCCCGTGAGTGCGATGACGTTGCGGCGGACCGCCGCGAAAATGCATCGCCCGCTGCGTCTCGCCGGCCTGCCGGTCATCTCCGCGCTGGCGTTCATCTTCGCGACCGAACTTCTGTATTGGGCGAAGTGGCCGCTCACCGGCGAGATCATCCTGCTAATGACGGTTGCCTTGCCTGTCTATATGTACTACCAGGCGAGAGCCGGCTGGCCAGACTTCGCGCGGCAATTGCGCGGGGCGTGGTGGCTGATCTCGTATCTGCCTGTCATCGCGGCAGTGTCGTGGGCAGGCAGCGAGAAATTCGGCGGCCGGAACTACCTGACGTGGGGCTGGGATCTGATCGTCGTCGCGGCGATCGGGCTGGTGTTCTTTCTCTGGGGCGTCCGCTCAGGGTGGGACACGCCTTCGGTGCGGCAGGCGCATATAGACCACGCGCCCCAAGTCTGAGAAGCCGGGACGCCCCCGTCCTTGCGGGCGTCCTGAATCGCCGGCGTTCCGGCCTTTAGCTCGCGCGCTTGCGGCGGGCCAGTGCGCCCATGCCACCCAGCGCTGACACCAACAGCCATCCCGCGGCCGGCAGTGGCACCGGAGCGACCGTCACGTTGTCGAACCCGGCCACATTGGCGGCAGTGCCAAACTGGATCGAGTGCGCGATATCGCTGAAGCTCACCGTCGCCTGCTGCCAGAAGCAGAATGGCGAGTCGGAGCAACCGCCGTTGGTGGCATTGGCAATCAGATCGAACGTGCCCAGCAGTGCGCCCGTGCCGTTCAGGCCTGAATAAATGCTCACCGACGTATTCTCGGTGGACGAATACCAGAGCGACGCCTGGCCGCCGAAGCCGCTGATGGAATTCAGCGCGGCATCCTGGCCGACGGCAGTCATCACTGTGCCGGGCGACGGCGCGTTCGAGTAGTACGGGCCGAGCACGTCGTTCGACAGGCCGAGCGCGTCCAGACCGAACGAAAGGCCGTAGTTCGTGCCGGCGCCACCGTTCTGGTCAGTGCCGCCGTCGTAGTAACGGTCGATCGAGCCGAAGCTGCTGGCGCCTTCGAAATCGAGCGTGGCCGAAAATGCAGGAGCAGCGGACAGCAGGCCGGCTGCGAAGACCGAGATCAACTTGAAATTCACTTTCCCTACCCCTTTACCGAAACGATTCTGACGTGACATGCGCGAGGCGACAGGCTAGCGCGCGTCACGTTGCCAACTCGTTACAGTTCCGTGATGCCGTGACACACGTCCTGGCAATTTCATTCCGCTTTCACGAACTCGAGCGAGAATGAATCGGATGGATGAACTCATCGCTCTATTTCCCACGCCGTTCCTGCGCGCGCCGGCCACGCTCGGCCGGCCGCTGGTGACGGGGCTGATCCAGCATTTCGCGGCGCGGGCGACGCGCGATAACAATTCATCGCCGAATCTGTCGCACACGCAGATGCTGCAGCCGGGTGAGAGCCCGCTGTTCATCGAGGCGGCCACGCTCATCACGCCCAAGCTTACGGATTTCGGTGCACAGCTATTTGGCGAGCGCATCGGCTGGTCACTGAAAGAAATGTGGGTGAACGTGCTGGATACCGGTGGGCACCAGGCCATGCACAACCACGCCAACAGCTTCATCTCGGGTGTGGTGTACCTCACACCGACGCACCCCGGATCGCAGACGGTGTTCATGAAATCCCCGGGCGGTACGGATTTCATGTTCAGGAACGACCACGCGGGCGTGACCCCAGGGGAGTTCTGCGCGGACAAGTGGATCAGCCCCCCGCCCCAACCCGGCGACATGGTGCTGTTTCCCAGCTATTTGATGCACGCGGTGCCGCCCAATCAGGGCGAGCGACGCATCTCGCTGTCGTTCAACGCGATTCCCACGCGGCTGGATTCGTGGGGCTATGTGATCGGATTCAGCGGTTGAGCACGGACGTTCCGCGCAGCGCCGACGCATCGTGGCTGCATGCGCCGCCCTTGAGCGAAGCCGGCCATGTTTGGCGTCGTCGTGCATCGCTCGCGCTCATGGCCGCTTCCGGCTTTGCCGGCCTGGGCTACCAGATTGTGTGGACTCAGCAATGCGCGTTGTGGCTGGGGCATGAGTCCGCAGCCGTGCTGGCGGTAGTCGCCGCGTTCTTTGGCGGACTTGCGGTCGGTGCGTTCGCGTTCGGCACGCGCATCGAAAGAAGTCCGCACCCCGGGCGGTGGTATGCGGCATGTGAGCTCGTCATCGCATCGTGGGGTTTGTTTCTGATTGTCGCCGTGGCGCCCTTCAGTGCCTGGGCGGTTGGTGTCACCGGAGTGCAGCCAACGCCACTGTGGCTATGGACAGTCGCGTTCTGCGGGACGTTCCTTCTTCTTCTACCAGCCACCGCCGCGATGGGTGCCACATTGCCGGCGATGGAGCGAGTGACCGCGCAGCTGCGTGGAGGAGGGCGGTCGATTGCGTCGCTGTATGCGAGCAACACGCTCGGTGCAGTGGTGGGAGTGCTCGCCACAGCGTTTTGGTTGATCCCGGAGTTCGGACTCCAGTTCACTGCGGGTGTGTGCGTTGGGCTCAACCTGATTTGTGCTGTGGCGGTGCTGACGTTGTGGCCGTCGGAGCTTCGAGCAGTAGATCAACCCGTCGCCCCCGTCGTCCCCGTCGCGCGTGGCGTGCTGGCTCGTCTCGCACTCACCGGGTTGCTCGGCATTGGTTACGAAGTGCTGGTCGTTCGCGTGCTCAGCCAGGTTGATGAAGACACCGTCTACACGTTCGCCGTGCTGCTCGCGATTTATCTCGTGGGAAGCGCAATCGGCGCCGCGGGCCATCAGCG
>JBDTUL010000589.1:0-4125 GCA_040007735.1 Gammaproteobacteria bacterium
TGGAATTTTCGGCCCAGTTGGAAATTTTTACTTTCATGGGCAAGGTGAGCTTCAGCGAGATGATCCTGCTGCAGCTCACGGGCACCACGCCTTCGAAGAAGCAGGTGACGATTCTCGATGCGGTGCTCGTTACGATCATGGAGCATGGGCTCGTGCCGTCGGCCATCGTTACGCGGCTCACGCATTACGGGGCGCCGGAATCCATTCAGGGTGCTATCGCTGCAGGGCTGCTGGGCGTTGGGGATCGGTTTGCGGGCACCGCCAGCGAATGCGCGGAAATGCTCGAGCCCATTGCGAAGGCGTCGCGGCTGAAGCGTGCGTCGCTGGCTCGTGATGCCGTTCAGGACTATCGGGAGCGCAAGCATCCGGTGCCGGGGTTCGGGCATACGATTCATCGTGAGGCCGATCCGAGATGCGCGCGGCTCATCGAGATCGTGAAGGCTGCGGGCGCGAAGGGTGACTACGTCGCGGCGCTCGACGTCGTGGAGCGAGCCGTTGCCAAAACACTCGGCAAGCAACTGGTGACGAACGTGAGTGCGGCCATTGCCGTGGCGCTAGGCGAGGCCGGCGTGCCGGCCAAGGCCGTGCGCGGCATCGTACTCACGGCCCGCTGTGCGGGCCTCGCCGGCCACGTATACGAAGAATCTCAAGCCCCCGTCGGCGCCGCCATGTGGAACGCCGTGACGGGCGCAGTCGGCTATACCGCCGACTAGCAGCCAATTGGCGCGACGGACTAGTGTCCTGTCCCGCAGATTTCTTGCATTTGTTTCGCCCGTAAATGCTCACAAATTCAGCCATCTCGGCGCACTGACTCATGAGCGAATTTGCGGGACAGCACACTAGCTGTGCCCAGCACCGGCGCGGCCAGCAGCCCCGGGCCGGCACCGCCCGCTAGACCGATCCCTCGGAGGCTCGGAAAAAAGTAATCCTACTTTTTTACGTGCCGTCCCAGGACTGCCGACCACGCCGGCGCCGAGATGCAGTGCTGGCGTTCCAGACGCTCTCGCTCCCAGCCGCCCGGCGTTTGAGGGCTCCGATTCCTATTTGGCCTTCGTAGCAGGCTCCGCCGGCCTGAACTTCATCGGAGGCATCGAAGGCATCTCATCCTTCGTATAGTCCGCAGGCACCGTAAAGAGCGCCGGGTCAGGCTCCGTGCGACTGATCTGCTCCAATTTGTAAGTGGTGTCGCCAATCATGGGGTCGTGGTGCGCGCTTGCGACCACCACGCCGAGATCTGAGCTGAACCACTGCTCGGTGCGCACCACGATGGGTTGCTCGTTGCCGATGCGGCGGAAGTCACGGCCATGGCCAGCTGCATCCCTGATCGAAGCTCATGACATACATTGTCGGCGGGCCGGCGGAAAGTTCCCTTTTGCGCGCACAGACCCGAATTTCGGCTTGCGCCCGGCCGCAATGTCCGAACAATGGCGCACCCATGACGGACATTGCTTCACGCGCCTCGCGCATCCTGCGGGATGTTTTCGGTTACCCGGTTTTTCGCGGCCACCAGGCCGAGGTGGTCGAGCACGTGGCCGGCGGGGGCGACGCGCTGGTGCTCATGCCCACGGGCGGGGGCAAGTCCCTGTGCTACCAGATTCCGGCGCTGCTTCGGGAGGGCGTTGGCGTCGTCATCTCGCCGCTCATCGCGCTGATGCAGGACCAGGTCGCGGCCCTGCGCGAGGCGGGCGTGCGGGCGGAGTTCCTGAACTCCACCAATTCCTGGCCCGAGGCGCAGGCCATCGAGCGCAAGGTGCGCGCCGGCGAGCTGGACGTGCTGTACATGGCGCCCGAGCGCCTGGCCATGGACAAGGGCCTCGCCCTGCTGGACGCCTCGAAGATCGCGCTGTTCGCCATCGACGAAGCGCACTGCGTGTCGCAGTGGGGTCACGACTTCCGCCCCGACTACCTGCGGCTGGCCGTGCTGGCGCAGCGCTACCCGCACGTGCCGCGCATCGCGCTCACGGCCACCGCCGACAGCGCCACTCGCAAGGAAATCATCACGCGCCTCGCACTTTCAGACGCGCGCATTTTTATCTCGAGCTTCGATCGACCGAACATCCGCTATCGAATCGCGGAGAAAGACAATCCGCGCAAGCAGCTGCTGCAATTCATCACCGATGAACACGCCGGCGAATCCGGCATCGTGTACTGCTTCACCCGCAACTCGGTGGACGAGACCGCGCAATTCCTCGTGAAGTCCGGCATGAACGCGCTCGCGTACCACGCGGACAAGGAGCACGGCACGCGCGAGGAACACCAGAACCGCTTCATTCGTGACGATGGCGTCATCATGGTGGCTACGGTTGCGTTCGGCATGGGCATCGACAAGCCGGACGTGCGGTTCGTTGCGCATATGGACATGCCGAAGAGCATCGAGGGGTACTACCAGGAGACGGGCCGTGCGGGCCGCGACGGTCTCCCTGCAGATGCGTGGATGGTGTACGGCCTGGCGGACGTCGTGCAGCAGCGTCGGCTCATTGAGCTTTCAACTGGCGGCGAAGAGCATAGGCGCGTGTCCAGCGCCAAGCTCGATGCGCTGCTAGGGCTGTGCGAGAGCGTGGAATGCCGTCGCGTTCGGCTGCTGGACTACTTCGGCGAGGCAAGCCTTCCCTGTGGCAACTGCGATAACTGCCTGGCACCGCCCGAAGTCTGGGATGGAACGGAGGCCGCCCGCAAAGTGATGTCGTGCGTGTACCGATGTGAGCGGGCCAGTGGCTTCTCGTTCGGTGCGCAGCAGATCATCGACGTGCTTCGCGGCCAGCGCACGCCGAAGGTGCAGCAGTTCGAGCACGAACGAGTGAGCACGTTCGGCATCGGCGCGGATCTCGATGCGGGGCAATGGCGGTCCGTCATTCGCCAGCTGGTCATGCTGAAGCTGCTTCGGGTGGACTACGAGAAGTTCAACGTGCTGCGGCTCACGGCTGCGAGCCGCGACGTGTTGAACGGCACGCGCACGCTGATGCTCAGGCGTCAAACGGAGCGCGCAGCTGCGCCCAAGCGCAAGAGCCGGCGCGGCGCTGACTCCCCTCGTGTGGCCAAAGTCGGCTCCGCGGAGCCGACGAACGAGATGGTATTTCAGGCGCTTCGCGACTGGCGGCGCGACGTGGCGCGCGAGCACGGCGTGCCGGCGTACACGGTCTTTCACGACGCCACGCTGCAGGAAGTCTCCAAGGTTTTGCCCCGATCGCTCGAACAGCTACGGGACATTTCGGGCATCGGCGCGACCAAGCTGGATCGCTACGGGGAGACGCTGCTCGAGGTGGTGCGCGGGGCGGCGCCAGGGTGACGCGCCTCACAGGAACATTCGGCAACTGCGGATGTCCCAAACGGTGTTGTTAACGCAACATGCCTCCGTTCGCACAATAGAGCATCCGCCAAACGGATACCGGGGTCGAAGCCGGGCACCAGCCCAGCTCGCGAGAACGCCGCCCAAGGGGCGGCGTTCTTCGTTGTGCGCCCAGCATGGGCACACCCCAGCGCCCCCATGCCGATTCGGGGATGAGCTGTGCGCCGATCCGACTAAAGTCCAAGCCAGCCCGTGCCACATTTCCCACACGGCGCGCAGTATCGTTTCCCGGAAGAACAATCCAAAGAGTTCAGGGGAGTCAGCATGATCTGGAAAGCAGCCGCCGCCGCGCTCGTCGCGGGGCTCAGCACGGTCGCATTCGCGGCCGGCGCAGCAACCAACACCGCAACCTTCAAAGCCGCGCAACTCGCAGCGAAGACCGGCGCCACCGCCAAACTGGGGCCAGTGCTGACGGCGCTCTACAAAGCCCAGGCGTCCTCTGCGAGCGGGTCGGCTGCCGCCAAGAGCCGTGTCAGCGTGGCGAAGATCAGCCGCCTGCAGCGACTGCTCCGCGCCACAGACGGCTACGTCACGGTGGATATCGCCCTGACCGGTCAGGCGGCGGCGGCGCGCGCCGCGTTCGAGTCGTATGGGCTGACGAACGTGTCGACATACGAGAACCATCTGTCCGGACGCTTGCCCGTCGCCCAGCTTGCGGCGGCCGCCGGGAATTCGTCGGTCATCGCGGTCCGCCCGGCGTTGTCGACCACGCATGCGGGGCTCACAACGTCACAAGGCGACAAGGCCCAACGCACCAACGAGGTTCGCCGCAACTTAGG
>JBDTUL010000590.1:0-4124 GCA_040007735.1 Gammaproteobacteria bacterium
ACGCGCTGGCGACTTCGGCCAGGCTGCCGTAGTAGCCGGAGCGCGGTGCCGCTACGGCCGACATAACCAGCCCGGCATCACGGATGCCGTCAGAACCACCGAACTGGCGGATCACATCTTTGTGAGATGCCTCGATATCTTCGAGGACGAGAAAAACGACGTCGTCGAGCTTCACCGCGCGAGCGCGGTGAGAACGATGCGCATCTGCGGATTGGCCAGGAGCTTACGCCGAGCAGCGTCGATGAGCGCCTTCTCACGAGCGCGCTTGTCGCCGGCTGTCTCCCCCTTGGGCGCGGGCGCTTGAGAGCTCCCGAGGGGCTCTGCCAAAGCGTTAGCGTAGCTGTTGCGGGTCGTGCCCATGACAGGGGTCATGATGCGATCTGAATGGAACGTGCACAATGGCTATTTGTACTAACAGGTACACCGGAGTTGCATTGGGCGCACGCTATCCTAGCGTAACAGTTAATCAATTTGGTCGTACGTTGTGCTTCGTGGCTCAAGTTGCTCGCAAATTCAGCCCCGCCTAGGTTTGGTTAGCGCACGCTCGCGAGCTGTCTCGAGCTTCTCCTGGGCGAGACGCGGATCACTCGTGATGACGGCGATTACGAACTCGCCCGTCGCATTCCACTTATAGGAGATCCGGAAATTCTCGAGCCCTCGACCCTTGGCGGCTTCGTCGATAGCGGTTCGAAGAGCAGCGAACAGAAGGTTCATACCAACGCGTTACACTGGTCGCGTGTTCAGGTAAACGTGTCCTTGTGCCTGCTGGATGAAACGACCGCGTCCAGGTCCGCAAAGTTCCCCTAGACACGAAGGAGCAGCTGTTCGCTGCCGTCGCAGGAAAGTTTGACCGAACTACCAACACTCGCTCACTGTTGCTTTCGCATCGACATCCCTTCCTGCGCCCAACCAATCCCGTGTACTTCAACTACCAGCAACGAGGCATAGCGTCGGTCACTTCGGTCGACCCGCAAGGGCTCCCCGGCATCGGCAATTCGGTGCTTGCGCTTCACGTTACAGCGATGACGCAAACGGTAACGTCGGCGCGCTCGGAGAACGCGCACGCCGCACCTGTAATCAAGGCGCTACTTGGACAGATCAGTATCGGCAGCGCATTGCTTGCGCCCCTACAAACCGAATACGTCGAATGGCGCTGCATCGACTACGCGCAGACGAATAGCGTACACCTGCGTGCGTACCTTTCGGCCCAACAAGTGCGCGCCATCGACGCCCTGCGCTCCTCTGATGGCGGGTTCGAACTCGACGTAGCCCTCGTGGCCCTGATCCAGGGGGGCGAGGGCCTGCTGCGCGCCCCGTACGACTCAGCCCTGCGGAAGCGAATCACCGCGTCCGACTGGACCCGAATTCTGACCGAAATGCACTTCGAGGATCGCGCGACGTTCGAGATTCCTATCGAGGGCGGCCGGGTAGGACCGCCGTTTCATACCGCCGCCGCTCATATGCGCGCGGCGCTCGACAGGTTGCGCAACAACCTATGGCCGGACGCTCTGAAGGAATCGCGCGAGGTGCTGGACGAGCTGCAGCGAGTTCTGCCGCTCGAACCACCCGAATGGGCAGAATGGTCCAATAGGCAAAAGCGCGAGGCATGGAGTCTCCGTGAGCGTGTTGCGGTCATGCAGGTCGCGGTGCGGCACGTTACGCACGCAGGGGCTCACGCGCCTATCGGAGCCCCTGGCGAACACGAAGCGCGACTCGTCGTCAGGATGGTTGGTGTGCTGCTGGACTACTGCGCATCCCGCAGCGGACCACCTTGATGGTGCTCCAACCGGCCGGTACCTCACGCGAAAGGATGATGGTTCTCATGCTGGGTACGTCGGGCGCTGCCTCGCGCGAGTTGCGGGGATTTCGCCTTCGCCCACCAAACGGCGAGCACTCCCAAACCTAGCGTCAGGTGCCCCCCAACGTCGGCGAAACGCCGACGTTCCCCCCAAATCCCGTGCTCAGTCCCGCAAAGCCGGGACCTTGCGCGCGGTCAGGGGGGAATAGCTAGCAGTGCGCCATTCGAGCCCGCAGGCCTACGTGAGCCAAAAAGCCATCGGCCGCGATCGATCAGCTCGGCGAGCCCGCGGAGCGGCTCCGCCGTTCGATGGCGGCGCGCTCGTCGTCATAACTTTTGCTACCGCGTTTCGGCCGAGTGCGCGCGATGCGTCTCCCAGTTCGCCTCGAACTTCGCCACCGTCTCGTGGTCATCGAGGAACACGGCGTTCTCCGCGTTATGCCGTT
This sequence comes from Gammaproteobacteria bacterium, assembly GCA_040007735.1. GTDB lineage: Bacteria > Pseudomonadota > Gammaproteobacteria > Steroidobacterales > Steroidobacteraceae > JADGHX01. The sequence goes on from JBDTUL010000590.1 coordinate 2,245, forward strand.
CGGCGCTGGTGGTCAGGTTGAACGATCCGGTCTGAACTACAGCGCTGTCGTAGATCACTACCTTGTTGTGGCTGATCGCATGTTGGTAGTGGGGGGAGTCAGAGGCGGTAGGAAGGGGAGTATGCCAGCACACGGACAGGTGCCGGATAGCCGGCTTAAACACACGCGCGGGCGTCTCGTTATTTGAATAGAGACGCGAACCTGGCCGTCTATCCCTTAAGTGCACGATGACGAGCGGATCGTCTATTGGCAATCAACGGCACCACTGAGGAGGGCTTGCGAATGAAGGCAATGACGTTGAAGAAGACAACCTACCAGGTCGTCACCGATCGGATTGTCGATCTGCTCAACCAAGGCGTCGCACCGTGGCGAATGCCCTGGAAGGGCGGACGGGCCGGCTGGCCAAAAAACCTGCTCTCTGGCAAGGAGTACAACGGCGTCAACGTGCTGCTTCTGGCCTGCCAGGGATATAGCTCGTCGCACTGGGTGACGTTTAATCAGTCGCGTGAGCTCGGCGGCTGCGTACGAAAGGGCGAGCGCGGGACGCCGGTTGTGTTCTGGAAGACTTACGAGGAAGAGTCTTCCGACGAACTGGACAAGCGCTTTGTCATTCGCCACTCCACGGTCTTCAACCTCGAACAATGCGACGGGCTCGAATGTCCCGAGACGCCGCCGTCGCAGCCGGCGGTGCCGTTCTGCGCGGACAAGGGCGCGGAGAGAGTCGTTGAATCCTATTGCGCCGGTCCAACGGTGCGCCACGGCGGCGGTCGCGCATGCTACCGACCCTCTACGGACGAGGTTCATCTGCCAGATCGCCGAGTCTTCGACGCGCCGGCGCACTACTACGCGACACTGTTCCATGAGCTGGGCCACTCGACAGGCCACTCAACGCGACTTGCCCGCCCCGGCATCAGCGACGAGGCTATGATGCGAGCGCATGCTTATGCCAAGGAAGAGCTCGTTGCGGAATGCATCGGGGCATTTCTTTGCGGTGAGGCAGGCATCTCGCCCATGGTCATCGACAATCAGGCGGCCTACCTGGCTTCATGGATAGCTGTGCTGCAGGGCGATCCTACCCTCGTAGTCAGGGCGGCAGGCGCAGCAGCGAAGGGGGCCGATCTGATCCTGGGGCGAAATCGCCAAGCCGATCCCGATTCGCCTTCGGAAGTACGACACCGGGAACAGGCGCTGGGCCGACGGGAGTTCGTATCGACAACGGTCTCTAATGCACAAGCCTGACGACGGCGGGCCTGGCTCTGGCGATGGATGGGTGCCGCACCCGATGTGATCCTCGGTGCGGCGGAAAGTCCTCGACGTTCCACACACGGGCAACGTGATATCATGAAAGCACCTTGTCAAGATGGCGCCGTGGGCGTAGTGGTGGAGCGTGGCGGCGAAGAAGATGGAGACGGCGGCACGGGACGAAAAGCAGGGCCTGATGCTCCGCCTGCCAAAGAGCCTTCACACGGCGCTGCGCCACGTCTCCATCGACCGTGGGGTTTCGCTGAACACGCTGCTCACCGAGGTTCTGGAGGCGTGGTGGGCGAAGCAGCCGGAGCGTACGAAGTACCGAAGCGGGGAGCAAAAATGACAGATCGGCAACTGCAACCGTATGGCATTCGACAGGCGTTGTCGGTAGCCGGAGAAGCACGTCGATGACGTTTCCTGCACCTCCGTCGCCCTTCCTTGAGGTGCGCGTTCACGAGATGCGCCCGCCCGCAGGCATTACGGCGCTTTGCGCCGGCTACGAGCAGGAAGTGTGGCGCGAAAAGCAGCTCGCTGCGCATTTGATGAAGTGGCTGCCGGAGTTTGCTCTCAAGCACAGCGAGCTCGAGGCTCTCGGTGCTCACAACGCGGTCGAATTGGTCGCGAAAGCCGCC
>JBDTUL010000591.1:0-4117 GCA_040007735.1 Gammaproteobacteria bacterium
GCATTGCGCAATTAATCCATTCCAGCAAGCAACCAGCTGCCGCATCCAACAAAGTAAACAGGCGAGTGCGCAATTACAACCAACCAACCAGAAGCCACAGCCACAGCCACCAGCAACCCGCAACCTGCTCCTGAATGCCATCAAATACACGAAGCAGGGCGGTGTCTGGGTGAAATGGGCGCGCAACGAAAAGCCCGGGCGTGCGGCCTTCTGGGTGCTCACGGTCCAGGACTCCGGGCCGGGCATTGCCAGCAACGCCTTGCCGAGGGTGACCAGCACCGGAAAGCCCGCAAATTCGGCGCCCGCGAGTGCGGAGCGCAGTGAGGGCCTGGGGTTGCCTATCGTGCGGCGCTTGTGCGCGCTGCTCGATGCGGTGGTCGAGGTCCACACGGTGAAAGGCCAGGGGACCACGTTTCAGGTGAGCTTCCCGATTCGCTACAGCGACTCCTGAGAGCGTTCCGGGCTGCCGACCCTCGATGTCGCCTGTTTCACCCTGCGGGGTGCCCGGCGCGCCGGTCTCCATGCCGCTCACCTGGGAGGAGCCGGAAGCCGCCGGACCGCTCGATTTCCGCGTCGGCTCTGTGCTCGAGCGCTTGGAAAAGAGCGGTGACCGGTGGCATGATGCCTTGGAATCGAAACAAAGCCTTACGCAGGCTTTCAAACGTACCCCTCGAACACAAGCCAAAGTCCCAACACCCTGAAGAGGCTCTCATGGCTGCGCGCTCCATCGGTTCTGTCACCATCTCGTTCGGGCTAGTCGCTATTCCGGTGAAGATGTACACCGCGACTCAGTCGGCGAACGCGATCTCGTTCAACCTCTTACACAAGGATTGTGGATCTCGTCTCAAACAGCAGTACGTGTGCATCAAGGATGGTGCCGTGGTCGATCGGGACCAGATGGTGAAGGGCTACGAGTTCGCGAAAGACCAGTACGTCTCGTTCACCCCGGAGGAGATCAAGGCGCTGGAGGAAGTGGGCACTCACTCCATCGACATCACCGAGTTCGTGCCCATCGAGTCCATCGACCCGGTGTACTTCGACAAGACGTACTACCTCGCACCCGACAAGGGTGGCGCCAAGCCCTATGGCTTGCTCACAGAGGCACTCAAGGAAGCGAAGCTCTGCGCCGTGGGCCATTGGGCCGCGCGCGGCAAGGCGTACATCGTGACGCTGCGTCCGGTAGGCGATGTGTTGACGATGCAACAGCTGCACTTCGCGGCGGATGTGCGTCCGTCCTCCGAAGTGGAAGTGACGAAGGCCGATGTGAAGCCGGCGGAGATGAAACTCGCTCAGCAGCTCATCGCGCAGCAGACGTCCAAGAAGTTCGAGCCCACCGCGTACGCAGACGACCTTCGCGTGCGCGTGCAGGCTGCTATCCAGAAGAAGGTTGAAGGCCAGGAGATCTCGGTTTCCGAAACGGCGCCCGAAGGCACCGGCAAGGTCATCGACCTCATGGAAGCCCTGCGTGCCAGCCTGGAGAAATCCGAAACGGCGCGCGCCACCACCGCTCAACTCGGCCCGCGCAAGGCACCCAAGCGTGTCGAGCAGCCCGCCAAGACGGCCCGCAAGGCCACGCGGCGGTAGTTGGTTCAAGAGACGCGAATGCATTCCTACAGCGTGCGGGACGTGGAGCGAGTCCTGCGCCTGTCACGCGGCACTGTGCGCGGGCTGATCGACGTTGGGTTCGTGACGCCCACGCGGGGTGCGAAGCGCGAATACCGGTTTTCCTTCCAGGACCTCATCGTTCTGCGCGCCGCTCGCGCGCTCATTCAAGCCAAGGTTTCACGCCGGCGCATCCGGCGTTCGCTCGAGGATCTGCGGCGGCACTTGCCTGAGCAGGTGCCGCTTTCGGGGCTGAGCATCAGTGCCGTGGGCGATCGGGTGGTCGTCCGCGACGGCAAGAATCAATTCCAGGTAGATACCGGCCAGTACGTGCTCGGCCTCGACGTTACTGTCGAGGACGGCGTGTTACGGGTGGTGGAGCACAAGCAGCCGGAGTCCGCGACTGCGGCGTTCGAGGCGAAAGCCGCGGCCGAGCAGCAAGCGCTGCACTGGTTCGAGAAGGCCCTGGAACTCGAGAGCACCGACCCGCGCGCAGCGCTCAAGGCCTACGAGCAGGCGGTGGGCGTAGACCCCGAGGACATGTCGGCCTGGACCAATTGGGGCCGGCTGCTGCACGAGTTGGGCAAGAAATCCGAGGCGGAGCGCATCTACCGGCGCGCTCTGGAGCAATCCGGCACGCCGGATCCCGTGCTCATGTTCAATCTCGGCGTGCTGCTGGAAGACCTCGGCCGCACGGGTCCCGCGCTCGAGGCCTACCAGGTGGCTATCGGCGAAGACCCGATGCTGGCGGACTGCCACTACAACCTCGCGCGAATCTACGAATCCCTGGGCAAGCCCCAGCACGCCATCCGGCACCTGGGGCAATACCGGCGTCTGGTCAACAGCGAAACTCGCTGAGAGTGTAAGAGGGCGAACGCATGGCACTCTGGGTTGGAACGTCCGGTTACAACTATCCGGAGTGGAAGGGCAACTTCTACCCGGAGAAGATTTCCTCGGCCGAGATGCTGCCGTACTACGCGGAGCGCTTTCCCACCGTTGAGATCAACAACACGTTCTATCGCATGCCGAACGAGAAGTCCGTGGCGGGGTGGAGCGATGCGACGCCGGCCCATTTCAAACTGACTTTGAAGGCGCCGAAGCGCATCACGCACGACAAGCGATTGCAGGATTGCGCGGAGACCACGCAGCGTTTCCTGGAAGTGGCGGCGACGCTGGGTCCGAAACTCGGCGTGCTGCTGTTTCAGCTGCCGCCCAACATGAAGAAGGATCTGGGGCGGCTCGATGCGTTTCTCGAGACGCTTCCCGCCGGCACGCGCGCGGCGTTCGAGTTTCGTAACCCCGGGTGGCTGGTGGGTGAGGTGTATGCGCGGCTGAAAGCCAAAGGCATGGCGCTCTGTGTGGCGGATAGCGAGAAACTCTCGACGCCGGTCGAGATCACCGCCGACTACGCATACTTCAGGCTACGCGATGAAGGGTACGGACCGGCGGATATCAAACGTTGGGCGAAGACGGTGCGCGATAGCACTTCGGGGTGTAGCGATGTCTATGTGTATTTCAAACACGAAGACACGGGGACGGGGCCGGAATTTGGAAGGCTTCTGCTGAAGGAGCTGGGAGTCTCTCAACCGCCCGGCAATTAGTCCCTTTGGCGCGCGCCTGGACGGCGAGCAGGCGCGCGACGTCTTCGAACGTGTCGCGCAGGTCCATTTCGATTTGCTCCAGATCGAGCTTGCCGGCTTCGCTCTTCGAGAAGTCGAGAATGTCATTGATGACGGTGAGCAGCGCCATCGCACCCCATTGCGCAGCGAGCACGACGAGGTCGAGTGTGTGGACCCGTTTATCTTGAGCCAGCTCGCGCCGGGTCCGTCGAGTGCGGCGGTAACTCGCGGTTGCAGTTCTCGCAGGTGGGTCTGAGCTCGAGCACGATTGCAGCCCTTTACAGTGTGTAACCGCAAGCCGATCACCGCGGCAGGGCAGAGTTATGCGGCAGCGCTGTTCAACGCGAACGACATCTTCCGGTCAAAAAACGACAGGGGTGTTCAAACGCGATGGACCTGTAGTACGAACAAGCCCGGCACTTCACTTCACGCTGAACGCATACACCGTGCGCGAGTGATATTCCTGCCCCGGTCGTAACGTTGTCGTGGGAAATGAAGGTTGGTTCGGCGAGTCCGGAAAGTGCTCAGTTTCCAGGCAGAACGCGTTTCGTTTGTTGTAAACGTGGCCGGCCTTGCCGGTGAAACCGTCCAGGTGATTGGCGCTATAGAACTGAACTCCGGGCTCAGTAGTGCGCACTTCCAGCACCCGCCCGCTCTTCGGATCCTCGGCGCGCGCGGCGAGCGCCAGGCCGCCGGATTGGCGATTGATCACGAAATTGTGGTCGTACCCGGAGCCGAGTTTGATCTGCGCATCGTCGGCGTCGATGCGCGCGCCAATCAAAGTGGGCGTGCGGAAGTCGAACGGTGTTCCTGCAACCGGCGCGTGTTTGCCCAGCGGCACCAACGAAGCGGTCACGGGCGTGTATCGATCTGCATTGATCGACAGAAGATGCCCC
>JBDTUL010000592.1:0-4113 GCA_040007735.1 Gammaproteobacteria bacterium
GCGCGGCCCCGCTCATCCAGGTCGTTCTGGCCGGGCGTGGCCGTGCTGCCTCCGACCGTCTCGTCTCCTCCTGATTCAGCATCTTCCCAGCGGGCATCGATATCGCCGCCTGAGAGCGTCGGATCCGTGCCCTGATGGTTCTGGAAGCGATCGGCGAGCTGCTTGCTGCCGGTCGTGATATCGAGAATTGGCGGCTCGATCGCGTCGTCGATCCCGTTGCGATTGAGATCCGCTCGCTCGTTCGTTTTCATATCGCACCCACCTGTTCAAGGATCGTAAGTGCAACGCATGTACCGTGGCTCTCGGATCATCGGTGGGAGCGCTAACCACTATCTTCGCCGTACCGTTTCAAGAAGCCTGTGCAAGTTTTCCGGGCGAACCCGAGCGCGCACGGTCGGCAACGAATCAGGCCATGCATCGACGATTCAGACTGAAACGAAGTCTTTCAAAACGAAAGCCGCCGCTCTTCATCGGGCGAATCATCTGAGTCGATAGCTGGCGCATTGCTTGCTCCGTCCGGATCGGCACCGATAGCGCATCGCTTCGCCGGATCGAGAGTATCGGCCGCGGCGCTCGCTCCGCGCCCAGCGCCCGGTCGGTACTCCGTCGCATCAATTCGTCACTTTGAAAGAGAAATATTCATGAAACTATCAGTCATCATCACTACGGCCCTGTTCTGTCTCACCGCAGGGAGTCTGTCGGCCCAGACCGTCTCAGATGCCCAGATCGCGTCGATCGTCGTCACCGCCAACCAGGTCGACATCGATGCTGGCAAGATCGCTGCGTCCAGCGGAACCAGTCCCGAGGTCAAGCAGTTCGGCCAGCAAATGGTCACGGATCACACCAGCGTCAACCATCAGGCAACCGCGCTCGTGACCAGGTTGAAAGTGACGCCGGAGGACAATGCAACCAGCCAGAGCCTGAAAGCAGGCGGCGACAAGAACATCGCGAATCTCAAGAGCCTGAGAGGTGCGGCGTTCGATAAGGCATACATCGAAAACGAAGTGATCTACCACCAGGCCGTGATCGACGCGATCGACAAGACCCTGATCCCCGGCGCCCGGAATGCGGAGTTGAAGGCGTTGCTGGTAAAGGTGCGGCCGGCCTTTGTCGCCCACCTCGATGATGCGAAGATGATCCAGTCGTCACTCGGTAAGTAGCTCGTACCAGGCTCAGATGCGGCGAATTCCAGAGACTAGTGACCGATATCAAGAACCTCTCCCTGGAGCGCCGCTTGCCTCTCGAGAGAGCATGTCGACTCAAACACTCGAGCTCCCCGCCACGCAGCAACGGTCGAGCGGCATCTCGCCGGTGGTTCGCCGAGTCGAGAACGAGTACCACGAGATGCCGGGGCTGAAGCTCACCGAAGCTCAGGCCCAGCGACTCTGGGGTCTCGACGGCAATACGTGTCGCGTCGTGCTGGAGACGCTCATGCAACAGCGGTTTCTGAGGCGCACCGCGACGGGTATGTATGTTCGCGCGTCAACACCCACAGTCAATCGCGATCGGCCGCACCGGGGTTCTCGCTCTTGATTGCGGCGGGCGTTGTTCCGGCAGTGGCGGCATGGTGCTGACACGGAGCCATTTCACAAACCAACTTTGGAGGATGAATCGTGACGATGCGAAAGATCTTGACCGGCGGCGTACTCGCCTCGGTCCTGGCACTTGGTGGGATGCATGGTTTCGCGCAATCGCCGGCTGACAATACAACGATTGAGGAGATTCGCAACAAGCTCCTTCGTCTGCCGTACTACGGTGTGTTCGACTTCATCGCGTTCAGCTACAGCAAGGGCACGGTGACACTCACCGGGTATGCGTCCCACTCGACGCTCAAGGCGGATGCGGAACGAGCCGTCAAGCAGTTGCCACGGATCGACCAGGTGGTCAATAACATTGAAGATCTACCGGTCTCGATGAATGACGACGACCTGAGGTGGAAGACGTACTACGCGATCTATAGCGATCCGTTTCTTGCTCGCTATGCACCGGGCGGTGGGGTGTTGTGGGGGCACCGACACCCGATGCGCCCGGGCCCGTTCGGGTCGGCCGCGCGCTTTCCAGGGTTTTACCCCAGCGGCAATTACCCGATTCAGATCATCGTGCGGAATGGGCACATCACGCTGATGGGTGTCGTCGACAACGAATCGGACAAGACGGTGGCCGGGATCAAAGCGAGCGGCGTTCCAGGATCCTTTGGCGTCGAGAACGACCTGACCGTTGAAGTAAGGAAATAGCTGCTGATTCGACGCCTGGGCGGTCAGCTCAGCCTGGCATTGACGCGCCAGACGGTCCGCTGCCAGGGATGGAATGTGATCAGGAGGTGAACGTGGCCATCGGCACAACGGGTACGAAATCTTCGATTCGCCGGCGTCGTGCCGGTGCAACCAAGATCGATAATCGCCACAGCGACAATACCCTCAGGCTGCTGATCGTCGTTGATGCCAGCGAAGCCTCGAAGAGAGTACTCCAGTACCTCGGCCGGACTCTGGCGCGACGCAATCGAGTCGAGTTCCATCTCGCATGCATCGCGTCCCGTGTGCCGGCCGGGCTGCTGGAATCCGGCGGTTCCGAGATACCCGAGCGTGAAGAAGAGATCGAATCCGATTTGCGCTCGGCACAGGTGCGGTGGATTGCCGTCAATGACAGGAAGCCTGAGCGCGTACTCCGTGGCGCCCGCGCGGCGCTACAACAGGCAGGCATCACCCCGGCTCGCATCCATTCCTGCGTGTCCTCTCCACTCGACGCGAGAACCGTGCCCGATGAGGTGCTCGTCCTTGCGCGGGATCTGCAGTGCCGTACGGTCGTCGTCGGCCACCGCGCCCACTCGTGGTTGCGTGGACTCGGTGGCGGGCATCTGGCAGAACAGCTCGTGCGGAGCGCCAAAGGGTTCGCGGTCTGGGTCATCGATTGAGAGAGGGAGGACCAAGATCACCGGCGCGGGTCGAGCCGCCCTTCGCCAGCCAGGGCTGCTGCGGCGAGGCGCAGGCTTTCACATTGACGCGATACGTTTCACTGTGAAATTCGCCGACGCGGTCGTTTTTCGGTGACGCTGTTCAAGCCTGCGGGTCGTGCTGATATCCATGCGATTGCGCCGATCGACTCACTGATCGCGCGTTGGCCCGCCGATTGCCTCTTACCCGTTGAACGTCCCAGAGGGTCAGGCTCTGATCGCTGCTCATCGACCAGTTGTTCATGAGCATGGGAATCATCGTCAGCGCAGTTGAGCACGCCGCGCCTGCTACGGGCGTCCGCGGGCCATGAAAGCCGATCATGCGCATCGCCGTATTCGTCTCCGCACTGGGCCTGATTGTGTCCACCCTGGGACTAGCCGCTGGTGACCGGTCCACACCAAAGACCCATACGGTCACTATCGAGGGCATGAAGTTCCAGCCAGCGGCGCTCACGGTCGTCTCTGGCGACACCGTCGTATGGGTCAACAAGGACCTGGTGGCTCACACGGCGACTTCCTCCGAGGCTGGCATCTTCGATTCGAAGCTGATTGCACCGGACAAATCGTGGAGAGTCACCCTCCGCAAGCAGGGGGACTTCGCCTACATTTGCACCTACCACCCGACGATGAAGGCGACCTTGCGCGTCGAGTAGATCGTCAGGCGATGCGAGGTACGAGGAGTCCGATCGGGTCACGTTCTTGTCGACGCCAGGCCCCGGTCACCTCGATTGAGGTGCGGCGTGGCAGTTGCGTGTGATCATTGACAGGATGGGTGCGCGTATCGCGCCGTGCGCGAAGGAAACGAGGCGATGGAACGATGCTCAAGCTCAAGCGCGCCTACGATCCGGTATCGAGGACGGACGGCAGACGACTCCTCGTCGAACGGCTGTGGCCGCGCGGTCTCTCCAAAGCGAGGCTCCACGTTGAGGCGTGGCTCAAGGAGGCCGGTCCCAGCACCGAACTGCGGAAGTGGTTCAGTCACGATCCGGAGAAGTGGACGCGATTTCGGATGCGTTACTTTCGCGAGCTCGACGCCCAGCCAGAAGCCTGGCAGCCGATACTGTCGGCAGCGCGACGCGGCACCGTCACCCTCATCTATAGCTCGCACGACACCGAGCACAACAACGCGGTTGCCCTTCAGGAATATCTGCAACCGAAAATCC